>JADGOK010000237.1 GCA_017882985.1 Acidimicrobiales bacterium | reverse complement strand
CTGGGACTCTCGAAGTCCCGTCAGTTCTCCCCCAGCCGCGTAGTACCGCTTGCCCGCAACGAGAAGCTCCTCGGCCGGGAACTTCGTGATCACCTCGCATCCCGTTGCGGTCACCACGAGCTCCTCTTCGATTCGCGCAGCCGACCATCCGTCCTTGGCCGGCCAATAGGTCTCGAGCGCGAGCACCATCCCCTCTTCGAGCACCTCGGGGTGATCGAGAGAGATCATCCGACTGAAGATCGGGCGTTCCCAGATCGAGAGGCCTATCCCGTGCCCGTACTGCAGACCAAAGGCCGCCTCTTCAGTCGGGAAACCGAACTCCTGGGCCGTCGGCCAGACAGAAACGATGTCGGCCGTAGTGGCACCGGGCTTCACCAGCGCAATCGCGGTGTCGATCAACTCACGACACTTGGTGTACGCGTCGCGTTGGGCGACCGAGGCGCTGCCGACCGCGAAGGTCCGGTAGTAACAGGTCCGGTAGCCGTTGTAGCTGTGAAGGATGTCAAAGAACGCGGGGTCGCCCGGACGGATGAGACGGTCACTGTAGACGTGAGGATGCGGCGAGCACCGCTCGCCGGAAATCGCGTTGACGCCCTCGACGTGCTCTGAACCGAGGTCGTACAGCGTCTTGTTGACGAGCCCGACGCACTCGTTCTCCCTCACCCCCGGGCGAAGGAACGAGTAGAGCTCCTCGTAGGCGGCGTCGACCATCGAGGCTGCGTGGGCGAGCAACGAGATCTCGTCGTTGGTCTTGAGGCGTCGAGCCTCGAGGAAGACCTGCTGGCCGTCGACCAGGGTGATGCCCTCCTTGGCGAACGCCGCGAGCACCGGCATCTCGATGACGTCCACGCCCACCGGCTCGTTCTGGAGCCCGAACTGGTGCAGCACCTCCTTGATCTTCGTCGCCACGGTGCCCGCGCGGTCGGCGCCGGGCGGGATCGCGCCACGCAACGTCGATATGCCCGCGCGCGCGCCCTCGTACGGGATCTCAGTGCCGTCGGGCGCGATCTGGACACCGCTCAACCACGGGTTGTAGAGCTGGTGATGGCGCGCCGCCGAGCCGAAGTCCCACACGATCGGCTTGCCACCGCGCGGCAACAGTGCAAAACGGATGAGCTTGTCCATGGCCCACGTCCCGATGTGGGTGCCCGTCATGTAGCGAATGTTGTGAAAATCAAATGTCAGCAGTGCACCGAGGTCCGAACGCTCGAGCTCGGCCTGCAGTTTCGCCAGGCGCTCCTCGCGCAAGCGCGACATGTCAACGCGACTCTCCCAGTCGACCGAGTTACTTCCGTATGTATGGATTCCCATAATTCCTCCTGGTATTGAACTCGGCTGTCCGTCGCCTTAGCGCCGACGCTGACGGGCCCACGAGTCGAGGCCCACCGCGAACAGCAAGATCAACCCGAGGACGATCTGCTGGTAGAGCGGGTCGACACCGAGCAGGTCAAATCCGTTGCCGATGAGCGCTATGAAGAGTACGCCAATACCCGTGCGCCAGACGGACCCCTCTCCTCCGGCGATCGAGGTGCCTCCGACCACGATGCCCGCCAGCACCGTGAAAGCGAGGGCGCTGCCGCCACTGGCCGCCTGGGCACTGAGCAGGCGCGAGATGTCGATGACCCCGCCGAGGCCCGCCGCGCCACCGCTCAAGGTAAAGGCGACGATCCGGATGAGGTTGACGCGCACCCCCGCCAGGCGCGCGGCCTCGGCGTTGCCTCCCGAGGCGATCACGTAGCGGCCAAACGTGCTGCGCGACAGGAGAAGGCCCAAGACGACGACGAAGACGAGCGTCATCCACACCGAGCTCGGAACCGTGAGGAACTGCGCGTTGGCGAACTTGAAGAATCCCGAGCTCGCCGAGAGCACGATGAGATTCCCGCCCGACACCTTGAGGGCCAAACCGCCGATGACGAATGACATCGCCAGGGTCGTGATCAGCGCGTTGATCTTGAAGACCGTCACGATGAGCC
The DNA here is from genome assembly GCA_017882985.1 of Acidimicrobiales bacterium. Lineage (GTDB taxonomy): Bacteria > Actinomycetota > Acidimicrobiia > Acidimicrobiales > RAAP-2 > RAAP-2. The sequence continues at coordinate 1,107 of JADGOK010000237.1, read as the reverse complement.
CGTTGACCAAACCAACGAATAGCCCGACGAGGATCGCCGCGACAATCGCGAGCACGGGTGAGTGATGAGCGGCGATCTCACCCGCCACGACGGTGGCGAGCCCGTACGTCGCCCCGACCGACAGGTCAATCCCGCCGGCGACGAGGACCAACGTGCCCGCGGCCGCGATGCAGAGGGTCGCGGCCTGCTGGTCGAGGATGTTGATGAGGTTCGTGGTGTGCAAGAACGGCGCGCTGGTGATTGAAAGGGTCACGAACAGGAGAAGGAAAGGAATAGCGATTCCGGCCGTGCGCCACGAGTGCAGCAGTTGCAGGCCGCCGGAACGAAGTCCCCATCGCGCGCCGTCAGCGTCTTCGAGCTCGGTGATCTCTTCGGAGGTCTGTTTCGTCATGTGGTCTCCTCAGTTGACGTGGTCTCGGCAAACGCGGCCGCGAGCACGGCCTGTTCGTTCATTTCTGGACCGGTGAGATCTGCGGTGAAGCGTCCGTGACGCATCACGAGAGTGCGGTGCGCCAGTCCGAGAATCTCTTCGAGCTCGGAGGAGATCACAATGATGCCCATCCCCTCCTGGGCCATTTCCACCAGCAGGTCGTAGATCGCGCGCTTCGAACCAATGTCGACGCCGCGCGTCGGTTCATCAGCAATCAGTACCGACGGCGTGCACATCACCGTGCGAGCGAAGAGCAACTTCTGCTGGTTGCCACCTGACAGCATCGACACCGGTAGTCCCATGCCCGCCGCTTTGACGGTGGTCTTCTGCATCAACTGGGACACCAACCGGCGCTCGCGAATGGCCGCGATCCATCCCAAGCGGCTCACGAGGTCGAGTCGCGAGAGCGAGACGTTCTCTCGCACCGAACGACCCATCATGAGACCCATCTCCTTGCGCGACTCGGGGATGAGGGCGAGACCGCGACTGATCGAACGGTGCGGGCTGTGTCCGCCGAGAACGGAGCCACCGAGGCGAACCGTTCCCGAGGAAACCTTGGCGTCGCGGAAGATGGCTCGCGCGAGTTCCGAACGGCCCGCGCCGACCAATCCGGCGATGCCGAGGATCTCTCCTCGATGCAGGACGAAGGAACAGTCCTTCACCCCGGGCGCGTTCAA
>JADGOK010000009.1 GCA_017882985.1 Acidimicrobiales bacterium | reverse complement strand
TGAGCGAGGGCTTGAGCAACCGCGAGATCGCCGCCGAGATGTTCCTCGCGGAAAAGACCGTGAAGAACTACGTGTCGAACCTGCTCGCCAAGTTGGGATTCCAGCGTCGCACCGAGGCCGCGCTCTTCGCCCAGCGCCAGCACGATCGCGCCCATCCCTTCGATTAGGCGACGGTGAAGACCTCGGGTCCGTCGTCGGTCACGGCAATGGTGTGCTCGAAGTGCGCCGACAACCGACCGTCTTGGGTCATGACGCCCCAGCCGTCGTCGAGCACGTAGGTTTCGTACGATCCGACGTTGACCATCGGTTCGATGGCAAAGACCATCCCCTGCTTGAGCGTCGGTCCCGGCGTGCCGGGCCAGTAGTTGGGGACCTGGGGACTTTCGTGCATCTCGGTGCCGATCGCGTGGCCCACGTACTCGCGCACGACCGAGTAGCCCGCCGCCTCGGCGACGTCCTGGACCGCGCGACCCACTTCGTGAAGGCGGTTGCCGACGCGCAACTGATCGATGCCGGCCCACATCGAACGCTCGGTCACCCCAATGAGTCGGCGCGCCTCGGCACTGATCGTCCCGACGCCGGCGGTGTAGGCCGCGTCGCCGTGGTAGCCCTCGATGATGGCGCCACAGTCGATCGAGATGATATCGCCTTCGTTCAGTACGTAGTCACCCGGGATGCCGTGAACGATCATGTCGTTGGGGCTCGTGCAGATAACGGCGGGGAACCCGTGGTAGTTCAAGAAGTTCGAACGCGCGCCGCGCTTGGCGAGCACCTCGGCGGCGACCTCGTTGAGCTGTCGGGTCGTCACACCCGGTCGAATGGCCGCGCGGGTCGCTTCGTGCATTTCCGCGACGACCCGGCCAGCCTTGCGCATCTTGTTCAACTCCTCGGTTGAACGTCTCACGCGAGTCCCCGTTCGTGCACGACGGCCTTAATGGCCGCGGTCACTTCATCGGGTGTCTGGTTGCCGTCCACGCTCACGAGTAGCCCGCGCGCGGCGTAGAACTCGAGCAACGGCGCCGTGTCGCGTTCGTAGGTCTCGAGACGCTTGCGGATCGCCTCGGGCTTGTCGTCGGCCCGCTGGATGACGTCGCCACCGCACTTCTCACACGTTCCCGAAATGACCGAGATGTCCGTCTCGCTGTAGATCGAACCGCACTCCTGGCAGACGCGTCGAGTCGAGAGGCGCTGCGTCACGAGTTCGATCGGGACTTCGAGATTGACGCAGAGCTTTACGCCGTCGTCGCCGAGCAGGCGCTCGAGCGCCTCGGCCTGGGCGATTGTTCGCGGGAAACCGTCGAGCAGGGCGCCGCGCGCGGCGTCAGGTTCGAGGAAACGTGCCTCGACCAATTTGATCACCAGGTCGTCCGAGACCAGAGCGCCCGCGTCCATGACGCTCGACACTTCGCGACCGAGGGGCGAGTCGGACTTCACGGCCGCTCGCAGGATGTCACCGGTCGAAACGTGGGGAATGGAGTAGATCGTGGCGAGGCGAGCGCACTGCGTTCCCTTGCCCGCACCTTGTTTGCCAAGGATCACGAGATTTAGACGTGCCGACATGGCTATCGCTTCAAGAAGCCTTCGTAGTTGCGCATCATGAGCTGGCTGTCAATCTGTCGCATCGTCTCGAGCGCCACACCGACCGCAATCAACAAGGTCGTGCCGTAGTACGGGAACCGGTTGATGTTCCACAGGGCCATCAGGATGCTCGGTATCACTGCGACCGACGCGAGGAACACCGCGCCCACCACGGTGATGCGACTAAGCAGCTTGGCGAAGTACTTCTCGGTCGGCAGACCCGGACGGATGCCGGGCACGAAGCCGCCCTGCTGGCGCAGCTGTTCGGCCTGCTGGTGCGGCTCGAAGGCGATGTACACGTAGAAGAACGTGAAGGCGAGAATCAACACGAAGTCCGAAAGGATGTAGAAGAAGCTCGTCGGGTGCAGCGAGGAGTTCACGAAGTTCTGGAACCCGGCCCACGGGACGATGTTGGACATCAGCACCGGGATATAGAGCACCGAAGAGGCGAAGATGATCGGGATAACACCCGACTGGTTGACCTTCAACGGAATGTACGTCGAGTTCCCGCCCATCTCCTTTCGTCCGACGACCCGTCGCGCGAACGTCACCGGGATTCTGCGCTGGCCGTTGTCCATAAAGACAATCAGTACCAACAGCGCGATCGAGATGAACAGGATGACGAAGAACTTGAACGGTCCGCCCTCGCTGTAGACCGCACGTCCGCCCGAGGGAAGTCCCGCGACGACGTTGGCGAAGATCAACAGACTCATGCCTTGGCCGATACCGCGCTGGGTGATGAGCTCGGCGAGCCACATGACGAACGCCGTCCCGGCGGTCATGATCAACACCATGAACAGACCTAGCCAGATCGTGAACTTGGGGATGAGGTCGATATTGAAGCCGAGCAGCGCCTGGTCGTGGCCGTGGAAGGCGTAGATGAGACCCGTCGACTGCAAGAGCGCGAGACCGATCGTCAGGTACCGGGTCGTCTGGGTGATGCGCTTTTGACCAACGGCACCCTGGTCACGCCACTGCGTGAGCTTGGGGATGACGGTCGTGAGCAACTGGATCACGATCGAGCTCGTGATGTAGGGCATGACGCCGAGGCCGAAGACGGCCAAACGGGTCAGCGCGCCTCCCGAAAAGAGGTTCAGGAAGCCCAGCACGCCGCTCGCGCCAGCCTTGGACTGGAGCAACGTGACCTGGGACCAGCTGACACCAGGGATCGGCAGGTTGGCGCCGAGTTGGTAGAGGCAGATGATCGCGATCGTGAACAGAACCTTGTTGCGAAGGTCCGGTACGCGAAAGATGTTCCCGAGTCGGCTGAGCACGCGCAGGCCCTAGCGGTTCTGGTGCTGGTTGCCCGACGCGGGTGGACGAACGGCGAACGGCTTGGCGAGCTCGGTCGTCGTACCACCGGCGGCCTCGATGGCGGCCTTGGCGGACGCGGAGAACGCGTGCGCCGAGACGTTCATCTTCGTGCTCAAGGTGCCTCGGCCGAGGATCTTCACGAGGTCCTTCTTGCGCGCCAGACCGTTGTCGACGAGGGCTTGCAGCGTGACGTCGCTCAGCCCCAGCACGACGAGCGTGTCGAGGTTGACGGGGGTGTACTCCACGCGGAACGGGTTGGTGAAACCCTTCAGCTTGGGAATGCGCTGCAAGAGCGGCAACTGGCCGCCCTCGAAGCCCGCAGGAATCGTGCGGCGCGCCTTCTGGCCCTTGGTACCACGGCCGGCGGTCTTGCCGCCCTTACCGGCAATACCACGTCCGACGATCCTCTTGCGATGCGTGGAGCCCTCGGGTGATTTCAGATCGTGCAACTTCATCAGTTGACCTCTTCTACTTTGATCAGGTGTGGCACGCGAGCGATCATCCCGTGGATCTCGGGGCGGTCGGGCAACACGTTGGACTGGCCGATGCCGCGAAGTCCGAGCGCGCGCAGCGTACCGCGATGCTTGGGCTTGGTGGCGATGGCCGAACGAATCTGGGTGACTTTGAGTTGGGTCATCTCTGGGTCTCCGTTACCTTGAACAGGTCGCCTTCGCGCTGGCGTTCGCGGTAGGCCCGCAACGTGCCCGAGGGAATGACGTGGTCGGCGGTCTTGTCGCGCGAGGCGGCGATCTCTTCGGGGCGACGCAACTGCTTCAGCCCTTCGATCGTCGCGTGCGCCACGTTGATGCCGTTGGACGAACCGAGCGACTTGGCGATGATGTCCTTCACGCCGGCCATCTCGAGAATGGCGCGGGCGGCACCGCCGGCGATGACGCCGGTACCGGGTGCGGCGGGCTTCATCAGCACACGACCGGCGCCGGAACTACCGAGCACCGGGTAGACGATGGTCGTACCGGCGAGTGGCACGTCGAAGAGGTTCTTGCGCGCCTCTTCGATTCCCTTTTGGACCGCGAGACCCGCTTCCTTCGCCTTGCCGTAGCCGAGACCGACCTTGCCCTTGCCGTCACCGATGACCATGAGGGCGGTGAAGGAGAAACGACGACCACCCTTCACGACCTTGGACACGCGGTTGACCTTGATGGTCCGCTCTTCGTACTGCTCTAGGTCACTCATTAGAACTCCAGTCCGGCGGCCCGCAACGCGTCCGCAAAGGCGGCGACGCGACCGTGGTAGTCGAATCCACCGCGGTCAAAGACCACGGTGGTGATGTTGGCGGCCTGGGCGCGCTGCGCGAGCAGTGCGGCCACCGCCTTGGCCCCGTCGACGTTGCCGCCCGAGGTGGTCTTGAGCGTCGGCTCCACCGAAGAGGCGGACGCCAGCGTACGACCGGCGCCGTCGTCGATGATCTGGGCCGAGATGTGCTTGTTCGTGCGGCTCACGGCGACGCGCGGACGTTCGGCCGTGCCCGAGAGACGACGGCGAATCCGAGCGTGGCGACGTTGGCGTAGTTCACGAGTAGTGCGTGCCATTACTTTGCAGCCTTTCCGGCCTTGCGCGCCACTCGTTCACCGAGGTAGCGCACTCCCTTGCCCTTGTAGGGCTCGGGCTTACGAAGCTTGCGGATCGACGCGGCCACGCGGCCGACGACTTCCTTGTCAGCACCCTTGACGATCACGCGCGTGGGGGCGGGTACCTCGAAGGTGATGCCCTCGGGGGCGGTGAACTTCACGGGGTGCGAGAAGCCGAGTGCGAGGTCGAGAACGCCAGGACCACCCGAGGCGGCGCGGTAACCAACGCCGATGATCTCGAGTTCCTTGGACCAACCGTCGGTGACGCCGGTGACCATGTTGGCGACCAGCGTGCGCGTCAAACCGTGCAACGAGCGGTACATGGTCTCGTCGTTCACGCGGTCCACGGTCAAGACGTCGCCCTCTTGGACGACGGTGATCCCGTCGGGCAGCGTGCGGTGCATGGTCCCGTTGGGACCCTGTACCGTCACGACGCTCTCGTCCACGTTGACGGTGACCGATGTCGGCACCGTGATGGGGTTGCGACCAATTCGCGACATCAGCGAACCTCCTGGGAAACGGTGGGCTGGTTACCAGACATAACAGAGCACCTCGCCGCCCAACTTGGCCTTACGTGCTTCGCGGTCGGTCATGAGGCCGTGGCTCGTCGACACGACGGCCACGCCCACGCCACCGAGCACCTTGGGCATCTGGTCGGACTTCTTGTAGATACGAAGACCGGGCTTGGAGACGCGCTTGATACCGATGATGGTCTTCTTGCGGTCCTCTGAGTACTTCAGGTTGATCTCGAGCGTCGCGCCGGGCTTGCCGTCGGTCTTGGTGATCGTGAAGCTGCCGATGAAGCCCTCGCGCTGGAGGATCGTCGCGAGACTCTCCTTCAACTTCGAGCTGGGCATCTTGACGCTGTCGAACATGGCCGAATTCGCGTTGCGGATCCGCGTGAGCATGTCGGCGATGGGGTCAGTCATTGTCATAGCTGTCCTCCTACCAACTCGCCTTGGTCACGCCGGGAATTTCACCGGCGTGGACCATCTGACGCAAGCAGATGCGGCACAGGCCGAACTTGCGGTACACCGAACGCGGACGGCCGCAGCGCTCACATCGCGTGTAGGCACGCGTTGAGAACTTCGGCGTCTGCTGTTGCTTGATTCGAAGAGCTTTCTTCGCCATGACTATCGATTCTCCTGCTTGAAGGGGAAGCCGTACGCACTGAGGAACGCGCGACCTTGCTCGTCGGTCGCAGCCGTGGTGACAATGGTGATGTCGAATCCACGAGGTGCGTCGATCTTGTCGTAGTCGATCTCGGGGAAGATCAACTGGTCGTTGATGCCGAACGTGTAGTTACCGTGACCGTCAAACGACTTGGGTGACAATCCGCGGAAGTCACGGATACGCGGAATCGCGAGGCTCAACAAGCGGTCGAAGAACTCCCAGGCGCGATCGCCACGCAACGTGACCTTCACTCCAATGGGCTGCTCCTCACGAAGTTTGAAACTCGCGATGGACTTCTTGGCCCGCGTCACGACCGGCTTTTGGCCGGTGATGAGCTCGAGGTCGCGCTGGGCGCCCTCGAGCAGCGACGCCTGTTGGGTGGCACGACCGACACCCGAGTTCAAGACGATCTTGGACAGACGCGGCACCTGCATGATGTTGTCAAGACCGAGCTGCTCTTTGAGAGCAGCACGGATCTCCTGGTCGTAACGCAGTTTCAGACGTGGACGGACGGCAGTACTCACAGCGCCTCCCCGCACTTGCGACAGACGCGAACTTTGGCTCCGTCAACGACACGAAGACCGATCTTCGCCGGTCCCTTGTGTCCCGCGCACCACAGCGCCACGTTCGAAACGTGCAGCGGCATCAACTTGTCGATGATGCCGGCCTGCATGGTCGAGCCAGACTGCTTGGTGTGGCGCTTGGCGATGTTGAGACCGTCGAGGACCACCATGTGGCTCGCCGGCATCGCCTCTTCGACTTTGGCGCGCTCGCCGCGGAATTTGCCCGCGAGCACGAGCACGTCGTCACCTTTATGAATCTTCATTACAACACCTCCGGGGCCAACGAAATAATGCGCATGAACTTCTTGTCGCGCAGCTCACGGCCGACGGGTCCGAAGATTCGCGTGCCGCGCGGCTGCAACTGGTCGTTGATCAGCACCGCGGCGTTCTCGTCGAACTTGATATAGGAACCATCGGGACGACGGCGCTCTTTTGAGGTACGAACAACGACGCAACGAACCACGTCGCCCTTCTTCACCGCAGCACCGGGGATGGCGTCCTTCACCGTCGCGATGAAGACGTCACCAATCGACGCGTAGCGACGGCGCGAGCCGCCCAGTACGCGGATGCAGAGGACTTCCTTCGCGCCGCTGTTGTCGGCCACCTTGAGACGGGATTCTTGTTGAATCATCGCGCACGCTCCACGACTTCGGTGAGGCGCCAGCGCTTGAGCTTGGACAGGGGACGGGTCTCCTGGACGCGAACCTTGTCACCGATCTTGGCTTCGTTCTTCTCGTCGTGGACGTAGAGCTTCTTCGTGCGCTGCACGGTCTTGCCGTACCGGGGGTGACTAACCCGCTCGTTCACGGCGACGACCAGCGTCGCGTTCATCTTGTCCGAGATGACGATGCCCTCGCGGATCTTGCGGGGGTTCGCGCGCGTGACGTCCGGCGCCTGGTCAGTCCCGACGGCAGGCGGCACGACAGAGGGCTCGACGACGGTCGCTTCGATCGGTGTCTCGGTCACTTCTTCGAACGTCTGATCGTTCGTTTCGAAATTCGTGGTGTCACTCATGACTGCTTACTCTCCTGGGCGGCCTCGTGGGCCGCGATCTCGCGCTCGCGCAGGAACGTCGAGAGGCGCGCGATGTCCTTGCGCACTTCACTCAGTCGTGCCGAGTTGTCGAGCTGGCCGGTCGCCAGCTGAAATCGCAGGTTGAACAGCTCGCGGCGTGATTCGCTCAAGCGCTCAACCAATTCGTTGTCACCGAGGAGACGGAGCTCCGCGACGCGTTCCTTTGTCTTAGCCATCAGACGCTTACCTCCGGGGTGCCGTGGGTTCCGGGTCGAATGACGAACTTGGCCTTGATCGGCAACTTCTGGATCGCGCGCTCCATTGCGGCGCGGGCCAACGTCTCGTCGACGCCACCCAGTTCGAACAGGACGCGCCCGGGCTTGACGACGGCAACCCAGAACTCGGGATTGCCCTTGCCTGAACCCATACGTGTCTCGGCCGGCTTCTGGGTGACGGGCTTGTCGGGGAACACCCGGATCCAGACCTTGCCACCACGCTTGACGTGGCGGGTCATGGCGATACGCGCGGCTTCGATTTGGCGCGCGGTGATCCAACCTCGTTCGAGGGCCTGGATGCCGAAGTCGCCGAAGGACAACTCGCTGCCACCCTTGGTCATACCGGCCATGCGACCTCGGTGCTGTTTGCGGTGCGCGGTCTTGCGGGGCATCAACATGATTACTCAGCGTCCTTTCGGAAGTGCGGCGTGTCGGTGTGATCTTGCGCGGTACGGCGCTCGATCTCCTCCTCCACGCTCAACTGACGCTCGACCTCGTCGGTCGCGGCCAGCAAGTCGGCTGGATTCACGTCAACGGCAGCGTCCACTGCCGCGTCGTCTGTGGCGAGCGGCTCGGTCTCGACGCGGCGACGTCCACCACCGGCGCGAACGACACCCTTGGGTGCCGAGCCCGACGCGGCGACCGGGACCGCGTCACCGGCGGCCATCGCCGCTTCACGAACGATCTTCTCGTCGTTGGTCAACTGGTAGGGCAGGATGTCGCCCTTGTAGATCCACACCTTCACGCCAATGCGACCGGTCGAGGTACGCGCCTCGCGAAACCCGTAGTCGATGTCGGCGCGCAGCGTGTGCAGTGGCACGCGACCTTCGCGGTAGGACTCGCGTCGCGACATTTCAGCACCACCGAGACGACCGGAGGCCTGAATCTTCACGCCCATGGCGCCGGCCTTCTGGACCGTCTGGATACCGCGCTTCATCGCACGGCGAAAAGCCACGCGGCGAAGCAACTGGTCGCAGATCCCTTGGGCGATGAGTGCGGCGTCGAGTTCGGGTTGCTTGATCTCTTGGATGTTGAGAGAGATTTTGTTCTTCTGTCCGGTGATCTTCTCGAGGTCCTTCTTCAATCGCTCGGCCTCGGCGCCACGGCGTCCGATCACGATGCCCGGACGGGCCGTGTGGATGTCGACGCGAATGCGGTCCGAGTTGCGTTCAATCTCAATGCGGCTCACGGCCGCACTCTCGAGCTGACGCGTCAGATAGTCGCGAATCTTCCAGTCCTCGATGACGAGGTCCTTGTAGCCGCGCTCCTTGAACCAGCGCGACTTCCAGTCCGTCGTGATACCCAGGCGGAAACCGTAGGGATTTACCTTCTGACCCATTACTTGTCCGTCTCCTCATTGGTGTTCTCGGACACCGTTTGGTCCGTTGAGTCCGGCTCAACGATCGTCTCGTCGACGTCGCTCGCGGCGACGTCGTTGTTGTCTTCGGTCTCGACGGCGTCGGTTGCGACGGTGTCGAGAGCGACCTGGTCGGTCTCGACGACGTCAGTCTCGACGACGTCGGTCTCGACTATCTCGTTCTCGGCCTCTTCCGCGGCGTTCTCGCGCTTGTTGAGGCTGGCCTGCTGGTCGGCCCGGCGACGTGAGGAGGCGACGCGACGCGTGCGCGAAACGGCGGCCTGCGCGTTGCGCTGCGCTCGCAGCACTTCGAGGCGGTCCTCGTTGAGGCGCGAGACGATCACCGTAATGTGACAGGAACGCTTGCGAATCTTACCGGCGCGACCTCGAGCACGGGGCGTGAACCGCTTCATGGTGACGCCCTCG
>JADGOK010000236.1 GCA_017882985.1 Acidimicrobiales bacterium | reverse complement strand
CATCACTCATTTCAGGTAGAGGTTACCGTCGGACCCTTCGACCACCGTCAACTTGGCCAATCCATGGGGTGCGGGGCCGTTCATGACCGCACCGGTGTCCAATTGGAACTCCGATCCGTGGCACGGACAGGCCAGCACGTGGTTGGCCGCGTAGTAGTTCACCGTGCAGCCCGCGTGGGGGCAGACGGCGTCGTAGGCGACGAATTGACCCTTCGTGGCCTGCACGACAATCCCCGGATCCCCGGTCGACGGGACCGAGAACGTCGCCGCGTTACCGACCGGCACGTCCTTCGCCGGGCCGAGCAGGGTGCCCAACGCGTTGGACTTCGCGGTGGTGGTCGTCACGCCGGTCTGGGAGCCGGAGGTGGTCGTCGTGGTACCCGACGACAGTTGTCCCGATTTGGTCGGCGCCTTCGCGCCGCCAACGACCCGACCGAGCGCGGCTGCGGCGCCGCCAAAGATCGCGGCGGATGTCCCGACCATGGCGGCCGCGGCACCACCGAGGACCAGTGTGCGGCGATCGACCGAGTCGATCTTGACACGGGTCACGAGTGGCGCCCGGTCGCCCAGCAGCACCGGACAGACCGCCGCCTCGCACTGCAGTCCCTCTCGCGCCGTGCATCGGCCCCGATTGAAATGCCCGCACAACTGCTGCACCTTGACGAACGGGATGGCCACGAGTTCGGGGGCGGGAGCACCCTCGAGTTGGGCGGCGCGCCTCGCGATCCACGAGTCGATCGAGAGCCGTGATCCACTGCCGGAGAGAATGAACGGCAGCCACGCGAAGAAGAACACGATGTCGGCACCCGTGTAGAACGGCGACGCGTGGAAACTCACGGTCAGGAAGAGGTTGAGCGACAGGATCGCTCCACCGATCGCGGCGACGCGCGTCCACAGTCCCAGGAGCGCCCCCACGCCGATGGCAACTTCGGCCAACGAGATGATGATGCCGAGCGGTGTGGCGAACTGGACCAGGTGGCCGATCAGTAGATGAATGGGACTGATACGAGCCGAGGCGATCAATTGTGCCTGAATTGAGTTGGGACTCGCGGAGTTGAAGAAATTGGGATTGGCTAGTTTTTGCAGTCCAGCGAAGAGAAACGTCGCACCGAGAAAGAACCGCAGTGGCAACAGCGCCCACTCGGCCAACGCCCAGGCACGAACGGGCGCGTTCAACGGAAGCCGTTTCTCAGGCGGGCGGGCGTGACGAACGGGACGGTTGGCGGGCATTTTTCAATGCTGCCACACCAATCACGGCCTTTGTCCCTCGCCGAAGTACTCCTTAGGGAAAATTTATCCACCAGAATGGAGAGATGCTCAGCGCTTCGATCGTGTCCTACCTCCTGCACGAGATTCATCGTCTTCCTGGTGGTCTCGTCTACGGCCTCGTCGGTCTCTTGGTCTTCGGTGAGGCGGCGCTGTTCATCGGCTTCGTGATTCCCGGGGAGACGTCGGTACTGATCGCGGGTGTCGTCGCGAGTCAGGGGCACGTCAATATCGGCCTGCTGTGCTTGCTCGTTGTGGTGGCCGCCATCACGGGCGACTCCGTTGGCTACGCCATCGGGCATCGCTACGGCGAGCAGATGCTCAAGATGCCGGTCATCCGCAATCGCCGCGCCGCGATCGACCGCGCACTCGAGGGACTTCGTCGTCGAGGTCCGATCTACGTCTTCGTCGGACGCTTCACCGCGTTCCTTCGCGCAGTGATGCCGGGTCTCGCGGGCATGAGCAAGATGCACTATCGCCGCTTCTTCCTCGCCAACGCGTTGGGCGGCATCATCTGGGGCGTGAGCTTCACTCTGCTCGGTTACTTCGCTGGAAACGCGCTCTCCAAGATCGAGAAGTACGCGAGCTGGCTGGCGATCAGTCTGCTCCTCATCATGGTGGTGTTCTTCGTGACGTTCCACTTCGTGCGAAAGCGCCGCGAAGCGCGCGTCGAAGCCGGATGGAGCGCCCCGAACGAGAGCGACGACTCAGCGCAGGACGTCGAGTAGCACCTTCGCGGCACTCGTCGACCAGACACCCGTGTCGTGGGTCACGAGCCCACCGGGCGCGCTCGTGGGCCCGCGACCCTTGACGAGTGAACGCACGTACACTTCGTCGCACGTCGACGCGCGTCGACGCTGCTCGGTGATCGCTGCGATCGTGTGATCGAGTTCGATCGTGTGAGTCGATCCGACGAGCCGTGGACCCACGGTGGCGTCAGCGCTCAACAACCCAACGACGTGCTGGACCTGTTGACGCACGCTCGTGGCGTCGGCGACCGCCCCACGGCGCCAGGGCGGCGCCGTTTCGTCCAAGTACCCGCGCGTCACCAACTTCTCGGCATCGGTGAACACGACAACTCCCGTTGCCGCTTCGCCGAGTCGACCGACCACGCGCGTCGCGAACTGGGTCGCGTACGGCACGACCCACGGCAAGAGCCACGCTTCCATTCCCGCCCACGAGGGCCAGACGTCGCCGAAGAGCGCGATCGTCACGTCGAGTCCCAGTGAGCGCGCGTGACCGATCACCTGCTCGTAGCGCGCCAGCGCGTCGTCGTCGTGAACGCCACGTCGGGGTTCCACGCGCGCCCACTCAATGGTGAGGCGAACACCGTCGAGTCCGAGCGAGGGCACTAGGTCGATCACTCGCTCGTAGTCGCGCCACAATCCCTCGGCGTCACCCGGTCCTTCGTGGCGACCGAGAGCGATCGTCGGCGCGAAGCACGTGGCGGGCTCGTGGGGCCGGTCAAAGCCGCCCTCGACGGCGTACCCCTCGAGGGTCGCGAGAACGCGCGGTCGCTTCGTCACCGAGTCAGTTTCGCACGCCGAGCATCGAACAACTCCACTAGCGTTTCCAACGGTGCCCCTCGGGGCCGTCTGAAGGAGAGCCATGGCTGACGAGATTCTTCGCGAACGACGCGGACACGTTGAACTGCTGACCATCAACCGACCCGAGGCGCGCAACGCCATCAATCGCGCGACGGCGGAGGCACTCAGCGACGCCCTCGACGAACTTGAGACCGACGACGAGGTCTGGGTCGTCGTCTTGACCGGCGCCGGCGACAAGGCCTTCTCTGCGGGCATGGACCTGAAGGCCTTCGCGATGGGCGAATTCCCTTCCACCGACAA
>JADGOK010000235.1 GCA_017882985.1 Acidimicrobiales bacterium | reverse complement strand
CGGGCGTACGAACTCGGACTCGTGAACCGCGTGGTGCCGGGTGCGCAGGTCCTCGACGCGGCGATCGCGCTCGCCGAGCGGATCGTCAAGAACGCCCCGCTCGCGGTGCGCACGTCCAAGAGCGTCATGAAGCAGGCGCCCGACCTCACCGAAGCACAGGCGTGGGCGCTCAACAACGACTCCTTCGCGATGATCGGTCGCAGCGCCGACGCTCTCGAGGGCGCCGTCGCCTTCGCCGAGAAGCGCGAACCGCACTGGCAGGGTAAGTAGTCGTGATCTCTGGCCTCCTCAACCTCGCCGATCAGCCACACCTCGCGGGTTCGCTCACCGTTCTTCGTCTGACGTTGCACGTACTCGCCGCGACCGTCTGGGTGGGCGGTCAGATCGTCGTGGCCGGATTGCTGCCGACGATCCGCGGACTCGGTGAGGGTGCGCCCCAGAAGATCGCGCGCGCCTTCGGGCGACTCAGTTGGCCCGCGTTCTGGCTACTCGTGGCGACCGGCGTGTGGAACTACGTGGCGATTCATCACGCCAGCGCCACCAACGGCTGGAACGCCATCTTTGGCATCAAGATGGTCGCGGTGCTCGTCGCGGGCCTCGGCGCGTACCTGCACACGAAGGCGTCGACCCCTCGCGCCCGGGGCATCTACGCCGGCCTGGGCACACTCGCGTCCATCGCCGCTCTCGTGCTCGGCGTTGCGCTCGCGGGCTAGTGCAAGTGGTACACCAGCGCTGAGGTAACGGCCGCGCTGAGCACCACGATGGGAAACGGGGCTCGCGCGACGAGCGCGGCGAGCGCGACCGCGAGACCGGCGAGTCGGTGATCGATCACGACGTGGGTCTTTACGACGAGACCCTGAGCGACGACCAGAGCGCTGAGCAGCGAAATGGGAATGAGCGCGTTCACCCGCTGCAGTCGCGGATTGGCGAGCCAGCGTTCGGGCACCTGGTGGCCCACCAGTTTGATAGCGAAGCAGAACACGCTCGTCGCGATCAACACGCTCCACATCATCGGCGGGCTCATCGCTCCCTCCACCCGATCACGAGCGCAACCAACGTCGTCATGATGATCGGCAGCCCGGCCGGCAGCCACGGTGTGACGAGCAACGCGAACGCCATCGACACCGCCGCGACCACGCGCAGGAACGACGTCTCCAGTCGGGGCCACAACAGACCGAGGAACGCCGCCGGCACCGCCGCGTCGAGTCCCCACGCAGCCGGCGTGCCGAGCGCCTTGGCGCCGAGCGCACCGAGCAGCGTGAAGATGTTCCAGAAGATAAAGACGCCCGCGCCGGTCAACCAGAATCCCAGACGCATCGCGTCCGTGCCGCGCGGTGCCTGCGAAAGCGCGACGCCGGTCGACTCGTCGATGGTGAGATGCGCCGCCGCGACGCGCCGCACGCCGCGCACGCGCAGCAGCGGTGCCATCTGGATCCCGTAGAGCGCGTTGCGCGTACCGAGCAACGTCGCCGCCGCGATGGCGCTCAGCGCGGTCCCACCCGACGCGACGACGCCGACCGCCGCGAACTGACTCGCCCCGGTGAAGGTGAGCAACGAGAACAGGCAGCTCTGCAGCACCGAGAATCCCGCGGCGACGCTGGCTGCACCGAAGGCGACCCCGTAGGCTCCGACGGTCAGCGAGACACTCAGCGCGTCGCGAATCGTGGGTCGATGGGGCGACGTCATCGCTCTATTCTGTCCCAGCCCCTTCGCGCGACGGGCCGAACTGGCCCGCCTCGCTCCCCAGACGCCGCCCGCACTACTGTGGAAGAAGGCACGTCAGAGGAGAAGGCAGTGTTCTTAGGCGAAATTTTTGGACCAGACCTGTTGATTGTCGTGATCGTGGTCGCGGTATTGGTCTTTGGCGGAGCGGCGATTCCGAAGCTGGCCCGCAACCTCGGCTCGGCCAAGACCGAATTTGAGAAGGGCCTGAAGACGGCCAAGACCAAGGATGAGTCGGCGACGAACGCCAGCGACGCCAGCGAAACAAAGGCACCCGAGACCGAAAAGTAGTACCGAGTGGACGTCGTTGAACTGGCCGACCGCCTCTGGCGAGGCGAGGCGTCAACGAGTGAGCACCACCCCGTTGTCTTCAGTGGCGATCTCGCCGAAATCACCGACGGCGTCGCGTTCCTTCCTACGTTCGGCAACTGCTCGGCGTTCACTACCGACGACGGCCTCTTCATGGTCGACACCGGATCGAGTTTCACTGCTCCCAAGATGCACTCGGAGCTTCGACGGTGGACGAACCAACCGCTGCATACGGCCGTCTTCTCTCACGGACACGTCGATCACGTCTTCGGTGTCGGCATCTTTGAAGAAGAAGCCGACACCAACGGCTGGGCGCGACCCCACGTCGTGGCGCACGAATTGCTGCCCTTGCGTTTCGATCGCTACCGACTGACCGCCGGCTACAACCAGATCATCAATCGGCGCCAGTTCGGCTTCAAGGACCTCATGTGGCCGCTCGATTACCGCTACCCCGACGAGACCTACGTACAAGAACACACCCTGCGCGTCGGGGAGCTCGACGTGCATCTACGCCACGAGAAGGGTGAAACCGACGACGCCACGGTGACCTGGATCGCGCAGAAGCGCGTGCTCTGCACCGGCGACCTCTTCGTGTGGTCGAGCCCGAACGCCGGTAATCCGCAGAAGGTCCAGCGCTACCCACGCGAATGGGCCCAGGCGCTTCGTCGCATGGCCGAGCTCGACGCCTCGTTCCTTCTCCCTGGACACGGCATGCCCATCATTGGCGCGGACCGGATTCATCAGGCCCTCACCGAGACCGCAGAATACCTCGAAAACATCGTCGACCAGACGCTGGCACTCATGAATCACGGCGCGCGACTGAGCGACGTACTCAGTTCGGTCTCGCCGCCGAGCCACCTGGCGGACCGTCCCTTCCTCCAGCCGGTGTACGACGAACCCGAGTTCATCGTTCGAAATATCTGGCGGCTCTACGGAGGATGGTGGGACGGCAACCCCGCCACCTTGAAGCCCGCGAACGACCGTCACGTCGCCCAGGAACTGGCCGACCTCGTCGGCGGTCCCGCGCGACTGGTGGAACGTGCCGAGGCGCTCGCGGACGAACGGACCGACGAATCGTTGCGACTCG
>JADGOK010000234.1 GCA_017882985.1 Acidimicrobiales bacterium | reverse complement strand
CGGCCAGGACTGGGGCAGTCTCATCGGCCTTCGACTGGTCAGCGAGCATCCCCAGCGCTTCTCGCGCATCGCGATCGGCAACGGGGGACTGCCCACCGGCGAAGAGCGACTCAACGACGCGTTGAAACTTTGGCAGGAGTACAGCCAGAAGGTCGAGCAACTGCACGTCGGCGGCATCGTGTCGGGAGGATGTTCGAATCGACTGAGCCCCGAAGTCGTCGCGGCCTACGACGCGCCCTTCCCGGACGAGTCATTCAAAGAGGGAGCCCGCGTCTTTCCCGCGCTGATACCCACGTCGCGCGAGGACCCCGCGCACGACGCGAACGTGGCGGCGTGGAAAGTGCTCGAACAGTGGACCAAGCCCTTCCTGTGCTGCTACTCCGACGGCGATCCCATCACGCGCGGTGCCGATCGCAAGTTCCTCGAGGTGGTGCCGGGAACCAAAGGCCAGGCGCACGTCACCGTTGAAGGGGGCGGACACTTCTTACAAGAAGAAAAGGGTGTCGAACTCGCGACCGTCCTCAACGACTTCATCGCGAGGAACTAGAAGTAGGTCTCGCCGAGCTCTTCGCTCCACGGGGCCACGCGCAATTCGCCGCGCGGGACGCTCCAGCGAAAGACGGGCTTGATGTCGAGCACGGGCGTGCCGTCGATGCCGTCGAGTCCCTTCACGGTAAAGGAACGCTCGGTGAGCGACTCGATGGCGACGGTCGAGAGCAGAATCCGATTCGGTCGGTCCTTGTTGCGCTGGGCGAAGACGCCCACGTCGGGCCATTCGGCGTTGCCACGCGGGTGGCGGTGCCACGGTCCGGGGGGTACGTCCTCGGCCCAGTCGGCGAAGAAGACGATTTCTACGTGCGAGAAATCCGCGAGACCACGGAGCGACTCGCTCGGCACGTCGTGGGCCAACTCGACCGTGCTCACGACCTCGTCCCAGTTGTCGTCGAGTGCCTCGCTTCGTTCGTTGCGGATGAACGCAACAGCGCGAACGTTGTAGTTCATGTCCCCAATCTATCGAGAGTGGAACGGCCGAAGGTCGGCTCCTCGAGCGGTATCGTGGGTCGTTCGCGAGACGACCAGAGAGATTGATGGCGGAACTGACCTTTACGTACGGAACAATGGCTTCAGGAAAATCGACGCTGGCTCTCCAACTGTGCTGGCAGCTTCGAGAGGGTCGCAGTGACGTCGCGTTGTGGACGTTCGGCGACCGCAGCGCCGACGGCATGGTGACCAGCCGCATTGGCATAGAAGCGCAAGCCGAAGCCGTGGCTCCCGACAGCGACGTCGGTCCGCACGTACGCAGGCTCTTGGACGACAAAGTGAATATCCTGGTGATCGATGAAGTCCAGTTCGCCAGCGTCGCCCAGGTGGACGCCCTGGCCCGGCTCGTCGACGACCACGGCGTCGAGGTGCACGCGTTCGGACTCTCGGCTGACTTCCTATTGAACATCTTTCCCGGGTCGGCCCGACTCTTCGCCATCGCCGACTGGGCGCACGAACTGCCGCTCACGTCATCTTGCTGGTGCGGCCGACGTGGTCGCTGCAACGCCCGCGTCGTTGACGGTGTCGTCGCTCGTCACGGTGACCAGTTCTTCTTCGGCGACGTTTCGAAGGGTGTCGTGCACTATCAGGTGCTGTGTCGCACGCACTACCGACTCGGACAACTCTCTGCGCTCGACGAGTAACCCTCGGCCGACGGCCGATGGGGAACCAGCCCTAGAAGAAGACGGCGCAGAGGTCGTAGAGTTCGCGCGGCACCTGTCGTTGACCGGTCGCCACCGTGGTGAGCGGCGCGAGTTCCACTTCACTGCCACGAACGACGGGGATCATGCCGAACTTGCCCGCTGCCGCGGCGTCGTAGGCGGCGGCGCCGACGCGGGTGGCCCAGATGCGGTCGTAGGCCGTCGGGCTCCCGCCGCGCTGGAGGTGGCCCAGAACCGTGGTGCGCACTTCGAAGCCGCCGTGCTCGTCGATGCGCGCGGCGAGGAACTGTCCGACGCCTCTCGTCGCGAGCCGAACGCCATCGACGCCTTCGGAGGAGAGCTCATCTGATTCGACGCCACCGAGCGACTCGAGGTTGATCCCTTCGGCGATGACGACGATGGAGAAGGCATTGCCGACGCTGCGGCGCTTCACGAGGTGGGCGATGATCTCGTCCATGGTGATCGGGAACTCGGGAATGATGATGAGGTCGGCGCCACCGGCGAGACCGCCCATCGCCGCAACCCAACCGGTCGAGCGGCCCATGGTCTCAACGACCATGACGCGGTGGTGCGAGGCGGCGGTCGTGTGGAGACGGTCCAGTGATTCGGCGACCAGGCTGACGGCGCTGTCAAAGCCAATGCAGTAGTCGGTACCGACGAGGTCGTTGTCGAGGGTCTTTGGGACCCCGACGACCGGTGCGCCTCGTTCGGCGAGCCAGTGGGCGATGCGCTGGGTCCCGTCGCCGCCGATCGCGACGAGAGCGTCGAGGTGCTCTTCGACGGCCGTCAGCACGTGCTCGCGGCCGCCCGCGGGATTATCGAGGTTGTAGCGCACGGTGCCGAGCAGGGTGCCACCGAGGCCGACGACGCCGACAATGTCCGCGGGCGTGAGATCGTGACCCGCGAACTCTCCGGCCAGGCCCGCCCAACCGTTGGCGATGCCGATGAGCTCGTGGCCGTCGCGAAAGGCCAATTGGCCAATGGCCCGGATCGCGGCGTTGAGTCCGGGAGCGTCGCCTCCAGCGGTTAGAACCCCAATTCGCATCAATGCCCGCCTCGCCACCGTTTTCACCCAACACTTTAGGACACTTCTCGAACGAAACCCGAACGCGTCGACTATCGCGCGAGAGCGTCGCGTCGCGCGCAAAACTGACGTCGTGGACGCAGTCAACGACGACGCTCGAATTCGACGCGAGGTCGACTGCATGAACCGCTTCGGAGTGTTCCACGAGTGCCCGTTGTGCGGCTCGACACTCAGCCCGGAACACGCGCACTTTCGCTGCACTTCGTGTGGCTGGCGCGACAGTTGCTGCGACTAAAGCCTTAGAAACGACTGGGTTTTAAGTTTTCTTTCACAATTCACTTCCTTAGTTCCCAGCGTTCACCTCCCGTTTACCTCGGCTTCGTAGGTTCATCCGTGGCGAAGGGA
>JADGOK010000233.1 GCA_017882985.1 Acidimicrobiales bacterium | reverse complement strand
GCCCGACATCATGATCACGTGCACCAGCGCGAGCCGACCGAAGGCCGTTCGTTGGTCGAAGAGGTCCTGGGTCGAGGCCCACGCCAGAGAGGCCAGTCCGCGACGTCGCACGAAATGTAAGCGTAGGTGAAAGGGCAATTTGATGATGTCACGGTACCGCGTCGCGCTGGTAAACCGTGGGCGTGCGCGTGGGCTCGTTCTTCTTGAATCTCCCCTACGCGCTCCTGACGGCTCTGGCCTGGGGTCTGATCGCCTTCGTCGTCGGGCGGATCGTGCAGCGTCACGCCACGGTCGACGTCTTCTGGGGAGCCGGATTCCTCGTCGTCTACGTCGAGAGCCTCTTCGTCTCGCACCAGCTGAGTGGTTCGTCGACGAGTCCGTGGTGGCACGACGGCACGTGGGCCCGTTCCCTCGTGCTCGTCGCCGTCGCCACGTGGAGTCTGCGCCTCTCGATCCACCTCGCTGTTCGCCAGCGCGGCTCGAGGGAGGACTCGCGCTACGTGACGATTATGGAGGGCGCCCAGGGGCGCAACGAAACCGGCTACGCCTTGAGGATGATCTACGGACTGCAGGGTCTGCTCGTCTGGTTCGTGTCGATCCCCTTGCAGTGGATTGCCTTCAGTGACTCCTTCGACGGACTGGTCGTCGTCGGTCTGGCCCTCGTCGCGGTCGGCATCTACTTCGAAGCGGTGGGCGACGAGCAGCTTCGCCGGTTCGTCAAGGACCCCGCCAACGCCGGCACCACGATGAACCGCGGACTCTGGCGCTACACGCGTCACCCCAACTACTTCGGTGACGCGGTCGTGTGGTGCGGCTTCTACGTGATCGCGCTCTCGTGCCCGAGCGGAGTACTCACGATTCTTTCGCCACTCACCATGATCTGGCTGCTGACGTCACTGTCGGGCAAGCCAATGCTCGAGCGCAAGCTCTCCTCGACCCGACAAGGCTACGGAGCGTACGTCGCGCGGACGAGTTCGTTCATACCTCGTCCACCGAAGAGGCCAACGACCGAACGCTTCTAGTTCGAGAAACATCCCTGGCGGTAGACGTAGGGAGGCAGGATCGTCGGGTGGCAGAACGTTGAGCGTGACACGAGTCGCCATCGGCGCTCGACTGGGTCGTAGTGCAGCACCTCGGTCACGCTGACGGCGTGCGCGCTCGGACCGACCGTCGCCCACAAGAACGCCCACGGACCCTCGCAACCGAGGTTCGCCACGTCGATCACCCGCAAATCACCGGTCATGGCCCGCGAGAGTGCCGACGGCGTACAGGGTCCGCTACTGGGATAGCCGGCGAACTGGGCCGACGTCTTCGCGGTGCCGATGACGAGCGCCACCAGCAGCAGTATCGAGGCTGCGACGCGGACCGATCTCACGACGCAAGTCCAGCACAGCGCGACCCGACCATTGGTCAGTCGAGATTCAGCATCGCCATGAACGTCGTGGCGACCATCACGTCCCAATCGGCCTGGGGAATCGGAGTGACCGAGACGTCGTCCAGATTCCTGCCGAAGACGAGCGCGAGAAAGAAGACGGCAATCGCGTTGGGCGGAATATCCGAACGGATCCAGCCCTGGTCCTGTCCGTGGCGCACCAACGCCGTCAAGTCGGCCGACAGCGACGATTGAATCTCGCCGACCAATTTGCGAAGTTCCGGTCGCGTGATCGCCGCGGCGACGATGCGAACTCGGCGAGCCCGACGGTTGCTGCGATCCTCCCCCGCCGACAGGGCCACCAACAGCGGCTGCATCTTCTCGATGTATTCCTGCAACGACGAGGCCGTCTCGTTGATGTTGCGGATCGCCGCGATGTCCTCATTGACCAGTCCAATGAACATTGATTCGTACGCAGCGTCGATCACCCCTTCGCGCGAACCGAAGTGGTGGTAGACCGAGCCGTAATTGACCCCGGTCGCCTCGCAGATTTCGGGGATTCGGATGAGCGACTCGTCGCCGTGGACAAGTCGTTCGATCACCGCGTCCAGAACGGTCTGCATAACTGGGGTTGAACGATTCTGCTTCGTCACCATTCGATGTCGTTACGCTCTTTCGCAATTGCCCAATTAAGTGAGACGAGGACTGGCCCTCACTCTAAACACCCCGCGGAGAGCGAATCAAATAAGAGCCCGCTCAGTATCTCGAGTTCGTTGCGCCGAGCGCTCCGTCCGCTCACGCCAAGAACCAACCGAACCTCAATGGATCATCCTGCGTGCGACGGCAGATACCGCAGTAGGCGTTGACGCCACGCGCCGCAGACGGATCAGTCGAAATTCAACAGCCCGGTGAACAAGGCCGTCACCATGATGTTCCAATCGTCCTGATGAATCGGTGTCACCGAGACGTCGTCGAGGGTGCGCCCGAAGATCACTGACTGGACGAGCACCGCGATGGCGTTGGCCGGGATGTCCTCGCGGAGCCATCCCTTGTCTTGACCGTACTGGGCAACGCCGACCAATTCCTTGGTGACGCTGGCTTGTGCCGTGCCGATGAGCTGGCGCAGCCCCGGCCGGGTGAGCGACGCGGCAACGATGCGCACTCGACGGGCCCGGCGGGCTCGGCGCTCTTCGTCAGCGGCCAATCTCGAGAGCAGCGGCTGCATCGCGACGACGTACTCTTCGAGGCTGTTCGCGCTTTCACTTATTGATTGCAGGCTGGCGATGTCCTCGCTCACCATGATCGTGAACATCATCTCGTACGCCGCGTCGATGACGCCGTCGCGCGAACCGAAGTGATGGTACACAGAGCCGTAATTGACCCCCGTCGATTCACAGATCTCTGGTATACGAATTAAGCTCTCATCGCCGTCGTTCAAACGCTCAATTACCGCCTCAAGGACGGTTCTCATTACTGGGGCTGACCGGCTCTGCTTAGTTACCATTCGATAAAGTTTCGCACTTCCTGATTTAGACAATTTATTCAAACCAACGTAGGTCTCCACTCTAAACAGGAGCACACACGCGAATCAAATAAAGGTCATACCCATAGGGTGATTTGGTCATTCCCCCGTCGAGGAGAGCCGTTGTCCGACCACAGCCCCCTGGAGCCCGCGATAATCAGAGCTGGCATCGTGGTGGTTCTCGGAACGATCATGTCGATTCTCGACACCACCATCGTCGCCGTGGCCCTGCACACGCTCAG
>JADGOK010000232.1 GCA_017882985.1 Acidimicrobiales bacterium | reverse complement strand
AGTCCTCTATGGCCCTCTCTATCGGCATCGTGGGACTGCCCAACGTGGGTAAGTCAACACTCTTCAATGCCCTCACTAACAACAACGTCCTGGCCGCGAACTACCCCTTCGCAACCATCGAGCCGAACATCGGCGTCGTTTCGGTCCCCGACGTCCGACTCGCGAAACTCGCGAAGGTTTTTAGTTCCGAGCGGATCCTTCCCGCGTCGGTCACCTTCGTCGATATTGCGGGCATTGTGCGCGGCGCTTCGGAAGGTGAAGGGCTCGGCAACCAGTTCCTCGCGGCGATTCGCGAGTCCGACGCGATCTGCGAGGTCGTACGGGTCTTCGAAGACGATGACGTCGTGCACGTTGACGGCCGGATCGATCCCGACAGCGACGTCGCCACCATTGAAACCGAGTTGATCCTCGCGGACCTGCAGACCGTCGACAAGGCCATCGGCCGTCTGGAGCGCGAAGCAAAGCGCGGTGGCGAGGCGGCGGTGCGTCTGGTCCAGTACCAGAAGGCTCGCGACGCCCTCAATGCCGGTCGCGTGATCTCCAAGGTCGGCGCGAAGGAACTCGACCACGAATCGCTCTTCGAACTCCATCTGCTGACTGACAAGCCCTTCATCTACGTCTTTAACGTCGACGAGGCGACCATCAGCGACGAGGCGCGCCGCGCGGAGCTCGAAGCGTCGGTCGCCCCCGCCCCGTGCGTGGTGCTCTGCGCGAAGGTCGAGGCCGAACTCGCGGGACTCGACGAAGAAGAGGCGCTGGAACTGCTCCAGTCGTTCGGCCAGCCGGAATCGGGTCTCGCCCAGCTCTCGCGGGTCGGCTTTCGGGCGCTCGGACTCCAGACGTTCCTCACCGCGGGGCCCAAAGAGACCCGGGCCTGGACCATTCGTCAGGGCGCCAGCGCGCCCGAGGCCGCCGGCGTCATTCACACCGACTTCCAAAAGCACTTCATCAAGGCCGAAGTGGTGGCCTTCGACGATCTCATGGAGGCGGGGACGATGGTCGCCGTGCGCGCCGCCGGTAGGGCCCGCATCGAGGGCAAGGACTACGTCATGCGCGACGGCGACGTGGTCGAGTTTCGCGTCAACGCCTAACCACTACGATTTGGTAAGGCGTTATCGACAGAGGTCGGCGCCTGGAGACGACCACTATCCCATAGGAGCATCATGACCTCTGCCGTATTTGACTACAAAGTTGCTGACCTTTCCCTCGCCGCGTACGGGCGTGCGGAGATGACCCTCGCTGAGCACGAGATGCCCGGACTCATGGCCATGCGCGCCGAGTTCGGCGGCACGAAGCCCCTGAAGGGCGCGCGCATCGCGGGTTCGTTGCACATGACCATCCAGACCGCGGTGCTGATCGAGACGCTCGTCGCGCTCGGCGCCGACGTGCGCTGGGTGAGTTGCAACATCTTCTCCACGCAAGACCACGCCGCGGCGGCGGTCGTCGTTGGCCCCAGCGGCACTACCGACGATCTACAGGGCGTACCGGTCTTCGCGTGGAAGGGCGAGACGCTCGAAGAGTACTGGTGGTGCACCGAGCAACTGCTGCGCTGGCCGGGGCACGACGGGCCGACGATGATCCTCGACGACGGTGGCGACGCGACGCTGCTCGTGCACAAGGGACTCGAGTTCGAGCGAGCCGGCTTCGTGCCGGCCCCCGAGAGCGCGGACTCCGAGGAGTACCGCGTGATCCTGCAGTTACTCAACAAGATCATCGCGAGTGGCGAGCAAATCTTCGAGCCCATGGCGCGCTCCATCATCGGCGTCTCGGAAGAGACGACGACCGGCGTGCACCGCCTCTACGAGATGGCGCGCGACGGCGTGCTGCTCTTTCCCGCGATCAACGTCAACGACGCCGTCACCAAGTCCAAGTTCGACAACAAGTACGGGTGCCGCCACTCGCTCATTGACGGCATTAACCGCGCGACCGACACGTTGATCGGCGGCAAGGTCGCCGTCGTCTGCGGTTATGGCGACGTCGGCAAGGGTTCAGCCGAATCATTACGCGGCCAAGGCGCGCGGGTCATCATCACCGAGATCGATCCGATCTGTGCGTTGCAGGCGGCGATGGACGGCTTCCAGGTGACGACACTCGAAGAAGCACTCCCCTACGCTGACATCATCATCACGGCGACCGGCAACAAGGACATCGTCACGATCGAGCACATCTTGATGATGAAGCACCAGGCGATACTCGGCAACATCGGTCACTTCGACAACGAGATCGACATCGCCGGATTGGCGAACCTGGCCGGCGTGCGCCGCGAGACCATCAAACCGCAGGTCGACAAGTGGATCTTGCCCAACGGCCGCGCCATCATCCTGCTGTCCGAAGGTCGTCTCTTGAACCTCGGTAACGCCACCGGCCACCCCAGTTTCGTGATGAGCAACTCCTTCACCAACCAGACCATGGCGCAAATCGAACTGTTCACGAACAACGCGAACTACGAGAAGAAGGTCTACGTTCTACCGAAGCATCTCGACGAGAAGGTGGCGCGCTTGCACCTCGACGCCCTCGGCGTGAAACTCACGAAACTGACCAAGCAACAGGCTGACTACATCGGCGTCGCGGTTGAGGGACCCTTCAAGCCCGATACCTACCGCTACTAGACCCCGGGTCCACGTCGTCGTTAGCGATACGTCGCGAGCCGATCACGAAGCAAAGCGACAAAGGCGGCGTTATCGACGTCGAGGCCGACGCGGGTCGTGCTGGCGGCGTGGGCTCGTCGGCGATCGAACCACGTGGCGCCACGTGAGTGGTCGCCACCAACCTCGACGCTCACCTGCACGCCCTGTTTGGTGATCGCGCCCGGATCGATAAGTTCATAGACCGCCATGGCGTCGTGCATGATGACGTCGCGACTGCCGTACCACGCGTCGTGGAACGCGGCGTACGGCTCAAGCATGTCCGCACTGCGACGACCGACTTCAGTGTCGAGACCTCGAAGATACGCCACATCGTCGTCGCTAAGGGTGGCCTGATGGGTTAAGTCGAGAGGCATGATCGTGATTCGCCACGCGGCGTCAAACACGCGGCGCGCAGCTTCGGGGTCAGCCCAGACGTTGAACTCCGCGGCGGGCGTCACGTTGCCTTCGAACGACGCGCCTCCCATGACGACGAGATGGTCGACGCCGCGC
>JADGOK010000231.1 GCA_017882985.1 Acidimicrobiales bacterium | reverse complement strand
CCCCGCGAGCGATGAATCAGTGATCAACCGATTCGGGCTCGACGCCTTCACCCACCAGCGCCACGTCCTCCAGGACGCAGTCGTCGGACTCGGTGCGGCGGCGAACGCCGACGGTATCGACGCCCACTACGTGCGCGGCGGCACGCTGACGTTCGCGCGCAACGAGGTCCAGGCCGGACGATTACAGAGCGCCGTCGACGACGCACGCGACTACGGCGTGGAGGAGCACGACCTCGCGTGGCTGAACGCCGACGAGGCTCGCGCGCGCGGTTCGCTCTCGCACGCCCTCGGCGCGACGTTCTCACCGCACTGTGGGCGCATCAATCCGGCGCGACTCGTTCGCGGTCTCGCTGAGGTGAATGAACGTCTCGGCGTCACCATCTACGAGAACACGACGGTGACCAGGATTCTGCCCGGACGGCGCGGCCGTCAACCCCAGGTCGTGTCCGTCGGCGGCTCATTGCACGCCGACTACGTGGTTCGCGCCACCGAGGCCTACACGCCGACGTTTCCCGGCGCGCGCCGCGAGGTGGCGCCGCTCTATTCGTTGATGATCGCGACCGAGCCACTGTCGGACCACTTCTGGGGCGAGACCGGTTTCGCCAACTACGAGACGTTCGCCGACGACCGTCACCTCTTCATCTACGGACAGCGCACCGACGACAATCGCCTGGCCTTCGGCGGTCGTGGCGCGCCGTACCATTTCGGATCGACCGTCGAGCAACGTTTCGACCACAATCCCAAGGTCTTCGATCTGCTCGAGTCAACGCTGCGCGAACTCTTTCCCTCACTCGACGCAGGCGTATCGCACCGTTGGGGCGGACCGGTCGCCATGCCGCGCGATCACACGCCCCAAGTCCACGTTGACTACGAGACGGGACTCGCCAGCGCCGGCGGCTACACCGGCGACGGCGTCGTGCTCAGTTACGTCTGCGCGAACGCACTCGCTGATCTCTTGACCGACGCCGACGCGGACACCGGCTACACGCGACTCCCCTTCGTGGAGCACCCGAGTAAGCAGTGGGAGTTCGAGCCTCTTCGCTGGATCGGCATCAACCTGGGTCTCTCGCTCGCGACGTGGGCCGACCACTACGAGAGCACCAACGCCAAGCCGAGCCGGGCGACGGCATTGCTCGACCGCCTTTTCGGCTAGTCCTACTTCAAGATGTTGACGGCCCTCGCCGCGACGATGGCAATGGTCACGAGCGAGACGATCGATTCGGTCAGAAAGAGCGTTTTCGCCTTCAACGTGAGCGGCATCGCGTCGGCGGGCGCGAAGCTCGTGCCGTTGGCGAAGGACGTGTAGAGGTAGTCGGTGAAACGCGGACGCCAACCCTTGGGGGCGAATTGGGGATTCTCCATCTGGGGGAACTGGATGTCGGGCAGTAGTTCGGGTCCGCCCGCACGAAGATGCGGACCACCACGGTCGATCTCCCAAAACCAGAGACCGTAGACAATGACGTTCGTCAGCCAGACCGCGACGGCCGCGTAGATGAGGTTGCGACCGTGCGTCACCTGTGCGCTCAGTAGGTGATGCACCAACAACGCCATGGACGTGATGTTGGCGAGGGTGACGAGCCCGATCAGAGTGAGCGTGATGCGCCGGATGTGTGGTGACTCATCGGGGTGGCGATGGCGCCTCGCCGACAACGGGATGAGCGGCAACGCAATGAGGATCGGCAAAAGCCAGGAGGGGCCGACGGTCAGTCGATTGGGCAGGATCAGGTAGAGACCCGCGCAGGCGAGCAACGCGAGCGACGCGGGCCAGCGGGGTTCGGGGCGCGGTGTCACCCCGCTCAACCTAGTTGAGACGAATCTGACCGAGCGATGCGACGTTCTGAGGCGACAGCAACTTGGTCACCGACGATGAACCGAAGAGCTTGCGCAGTCCGCCCGCGGTGAGCTGCTTGACGTCCTTCGCGTTGGGCGCGGCGATGTGCGCCGGCTGGTTGTACGAGAGGACCGTCACACTGATCGACGCCGTGGACGTCTTTGACGTGACGACGAAACTCGTCGCCGTCATTTCGCCTTGCGCACCCAGCGTGATCGAGAAGTCGATCGCCGCGCGCGTGGGCAGCGTCAAGGGCAGTCCGCTCGGCGCAGTGATCGTCACGTTGTCGCGATGGTAGAGGTACGTCTTGTCCAGACCGCTGCCCGTTACCGTCACGCTCGGGAAGCCGGAGATGAGTCCGAGGTCCGGCTTGGTCATCTCGAGGGACAGACCGTACAACGACGGCTCCTTGAGCGCCAGCGCGACCCAGGGCGACCCGATGATCGACGAGAGGTTGCCCGAACCGGCGTAGAGCTGACCGTTCACGAGTCGAAGATCGAGGTTGGTCGCCGAGAAGAGCAGCGGAATCTGCACCTGCGCTTCGACCGCGTTCGTGACGAAATTGACGTTCACGTCGGCCGTGACGTTGTAGAGCTGCCCCGTGGAGATGACGACGTGCAGTTGCGCGGATCGTGGCGGATAGCCGTTGAGGGCCAGAGAGTCCTTGGGACTACTCGCGGGATTCGAATCGGTCGCCGCGACGACCACGCCCGTGACGGTCAGCGCGAGCGCCACGACCGCGAGAGCGAGCGCACCGGCCCGACTGGAGACTTTCACACGTCCACCCTACCGGTCACCTTCGTCGGCGATAAGGGCGTCAGGCCGTTGGTTCCTGTAAGAGTTCGATAAGGAGTTCGTGCGAGATGTTGCGTCCACTGGCGATCAGTCCAATGCGCGAGGACGTGTCGTTCACGAGCTCGCCGGTGATCGCGGCGTACGGCGCCGCGGCCGAACCCTCGAGCACCAGACCGTTGGTCTCGGCCGCCTCGCGCACCGCACGTCGGATGTCGACCTCTTCGATCAACACCAGCGGCACGTCGTGGTGCGCGATCAGTTCGTTGGTGATCGACCCCTCGTCGCCGCCACCGGCGAGTCCGTCGGCGATCGTCGGGTGGTGCACGACGTCGTCCATGCGAACACCGCGAAGGACGTGATACATCGCCGAACTCTGGACCGGCTGGACGCCCGTGACCGCGATGTCGCGCCGGCCGTGGTCCTCGCGCGAGATCAGGACCCCCGAGATAAGCCCGCCACCGCCGACGGGCACCACGACGTGTTCGAGTTCGGGAGCCTGCGCCAACATCTCGTCAAAGACCGTCGACTGGCCCGC
>JADGOK010000230.1 GCA_017882985.1 Acidimicrobiales bacterium | reverse complement strand
ATGGTGCCCATCCCGCCGATCATGGTGACGAAGATCATCTCGGCGGCCCACTGCAGGCTAAACACGCTGGTCGGCTGCACAAAGGGCTGACTGATGGCGAGGACCGATCCGGCCGCTCCGCAACCGGCCGCCGCGACGACGAAGACCATGCGCCGCGCCGACGTGACTCGTGCACCCGAGCTGCGCGCGGCGACCTCGTTGTCACGCACTGAAGCGAGCACGAGGCCGAGTCGACTGCGCAACAACAGGTACGTGCCCAGGATGGCGAAGAAGGCCACGATCCAGGTCGCCATGTACTCCGCGTCCGTCAGCGCGGTCGGGCTGAGGTTGGAGAGTCCCGGAAGCAGGTGACCCGTGCCACCACCGAAGAAGGCGATCGTGCCGATCACGAGCAGTGCGGTGTCGGCGATCACCCACGTGGCGATCGAGAAGTAGCCGCCGCGCAGTCGGAACAGGAGATAGGTGATGGGAAAGGCGATGACGCCGCACGTCACCGCCGCAAGCGGGATCGCGACGAAGGGATTCATTCCCTTGATCGCGAAGTACAAGGTCGCGTACGCCCCCAGGCCGACGAAGGCCTGCTGTCCGATCGACACCATGCCCGCGTAGCCGGCCAGCAGGTTCCACATCGTTGCCATGATGACGAGGATGAAGAAGTTCATCAGGATCGACGCGAACGACTGCGAAACGATCCAGGGCGCCGCGCTCAAGAGTCCGACGACGATTGCCAGTCCAATCAGGTTGAGGAGCGGCGAGTGGGTCGAACGTCGCACCCCCACCGAGTTCCGTGTCGTCAACGGTGCCATTTCCCTACTCACGAGAACGCCGTCTTCTTGCCGAAGAGACCGTGCGGGCGCACGGCGAGGATGACCAGGAAGAGCAGGTTGCCCGCGAGCACTTGGTACTCGGGATTGATGTGGGCGCCCACCTGTTGGGCAATACCCAAGAGCACGCCGCCCACCAGGGTCCCCCACAGCGAGCCGATGCCACCAATCACCACTGACTCAAAGGCGTAGAGCAGATTGATGCCACCCGACGTGGGTGCGATCTCGGTCATCATCCCGTAGGCAATTCCGGCCAGCGCGACCGTCGCGAACGCGATCGCGGCGGCGATGCCGAAGATGTGACGGTAATTGGCGCCGCTCAACTGCGCCGCTTCACGGTCGTCGGCGACGGCGCGGATCAGTCGACCGGTGCCGGTCTTGGACAGAAAGAGCTGGAGGACCGCGAGGACGACAACGGCCGTGATCAACACGGTCAGCGAGATGTAGGAGATGTAGATCGTGCTGGACACGTGGATCGAATCACCAATCAACGAGCCGATGTTGACCGACTGTCCGTTGGCGGTGTAGATCTCGAGCAGCAGGTTCTCGATGACGATTGACAATCCGAACGTCACCAGGAGGGTTGTGAATGGATCGCGGTCGATGCTCTTCTGTATGAGCGTGCGCTGGATGACGTAGCCCGCGACGGCAAAAATGGGCACGACGACGACGAACGACCACAGCTCAGCGATGTGCATTTGCGGTGCGAGGAAGACCGCGGTGTAGCCCGCGACGACCGCGATGTCGCCGTGAGCGAGGTTGATGACCTTCATGACACCGAACATCAAGGACAGCCCGCACGCGAAAAGGGCGTAGAAGCCACCGACCAGGATCCCCTGAATAAGGACGTTGACCCAGATCACGCGACACCGCCGCTTGAGGCCGTGCCGCTCAGGTCCGAGCCGAAGTAGGCGCGTTCGATCTGATGGGAGGTGAGCTGCGCGGGCGTGCCCACCAGCGAGGTCGAGCCCTCGAGAAGACAATGCACCCGGTCGGCGACGGCCAGCGCCTGGGTCACGTCCTGCTCGACCAGGAGCACGCCAATGCCATGGGAGACGACCTCAGGAATCAGCGCGTAGATGCGCTCGATGACGATCGGCGCGAGTCCGAGCGACAACTCGTCGAGCAGGAGCAACTGGGGGTTGGTGACGAGCGCGCGGCCGATCGCGACCGCCTGTTGCTCGCCGCCCGAGAACTGACCAACCCGCTGGCGGCGCCGGTCGGACATCCAGTCGAAGAGCTCGTACACCTTGGCAATGGAGAACGGACCCTTCCTCGCGAAATGAGCTCCCACCTGCAGGTTCTCTTCGAGGGTCATGGTTGTGAAGAGTCGCCGACCTTCGGGCACGAGTGAGATGCCGGCCGCGACGCGTCGGTGCGGCGCCAGCTTGGAAACGTCCCGGCCCTCGAAGAGGATGCTGCCGCTCGAGGCGTCGTGCAGACCCGCGATCGTGCGCAGCAGCGTTGACTTGCCAGCTCCATTCGCGCCGATCATCGCCAGGACTTCGCCGCGGCCGACCGAGAAACTTACGTCGTCAACGGCACGGAGTTGTCCGTGAAAGACCGAAAGACCGCGAACCTCAAAGAGGCTGTCGTGCGACGGCGTCGGCCCGCCGGAGCTGGACGCCATCAGATCGCCGCCTCATTGATGATCCGCCCGCCCAGATAGACCCGCCGAACCTCCTCCGACGCAAGCACCTCAGAGGGAATGCCGTCGGCGACGAGTCTCCCGTTCGCGAGGCACAGTAGACGATCCACGGTCGAGAGAAGCGCCCGAACGACGTGCTCGATCCACAGGACGGCGATGCCCTCCTCTCGCAGCGAGCGAATGATGTGAATCAGTTCGTTGACCTCGAGGTCGGTGAGTCCGCCGGCGATCTCGTCGAGCAAAAGGATCCTCGGTCCGGTCGCGAGCGCGCGAGCCAATTCCAGTCGCTTTCGGTGCAAGAGTCCGAGAGCACCGGCTGGACGGTTGGCGAACTCCACGAGTCCTGTTCGCTCCAGTGCTTGATAGGCGATGTCGTAACTCTTCTGACCGTGGGCGCGCGCGCCCTGCTGGGCGGCCAACAGCGCGTTCTCGAACACGGTCATTCGCTCAAAGGGATGGGGCACTTGATACGTGCGGCCCATTCCCAGTCGACAGCGCGCCGACGGCGCGACGGAAAGGACGTTCTGACCATCCCAGAGGATCTTTCCGGCGTCGGGGCGGATATCGCCCGAGATCATTGCGAAGAGTGACGTCTTGCCCGCGCCGTTGGGACCCACGATGCCCACCGAGGCGCCGGGCTCCAACTGGAAGGTGATCTCTTCGGCGACGACCACCTGGCCGAACTTCTTAG
>JADGOK010000008.1 GCA_017882985.1 Acidimicrobiales bacterium | reverse complement strand
CCTCTTCTCGTGCTACGAAGCGTTCGTGCACATCATCGAAGATATGCTGCAGACACGACAGGTGGACGTCGCGATCCTGTTCGACGGTACGCGCAAGCTCGATAACTTCGATATGACGCCGCTGGTGACCGAGGACGTTTATCTTGCCGGTCCACCCGACGCAGGCCTCGATCTGAACAGTCCGGTATCGGTCAAGTATCTCGCCGAAGTTCCAATCATCCTGATCTCAAGACGGAATCAGCTTCGTCTGGCAACTGAGCAGGCGATGGCGCGATATGGCCTCGACTTCCGGCCTTTTCTGGAAGTGGAGGGCGAGCCGCTGACGCTCGATCTGGTCAAAAAAGGCGTCGGCTATGCAGTCACGCCGTTCTGCGCCGTTCAGGCCGAAATCGAGTCGGGGCAGCTCAGCGGAGCGCCGATCCGCGGACTAACGATAACCTGGGCGCTGGGCGTCAGTCGGGTGCGCGCGCACGCACCCGCGGTGCGCGAATTGATCGCCCTCATTCAACAAGCCGTCGATGACCGCGTTGCCAGCGGCACTTGGCGCAACGTGCGGCCGAATCGTCGACCGGCTGCCGTAAGTGCCGAGGCCGAACGGGGTGTTGTCCGTGTCCCCGTGCACGACGTCGATATCGGCCGGCACGATTCTCAGCACGGATGGTCTCGCGGGCGGGTTGTTCCCGCCGGGTTTCCCCGTCGCGCGGGTCTCCCAGGTGAAGTTGACCCCGGGCGCGGCGACCTACAACGTCAGTTTGGAACCGGTCGCCGACCTTCGCCATCTGCTGTACGTGGACGTGGTGCTGTGGGAGCCTTCAACGTGAGGAGAGCCCTCGTTCCCGTCACGCTCGTGACGTTGATCGTGGTCGGATTCCAACTCGCGATTTTTTCCACGCTGCGCTTCGAGGGCGTCGTCATTATGTTGGTCTGGCTCTGGCCACTGTGCGTGGGCCTCGCCGGATTCACGTCGCCCGCTCTGACGGCCGCGCTCGTCGCCGGGCTCTTCTTTGATACGCACGCCACGACGCCGTTCGGTCTCACCGCACTGGTCGGGCTGGTGCTCGCCTACGCGGCGTCTCGCCTCGGGCGAGAAGGTGTGGGCGACCTCGACTCGGCGGCGTGGTGGGTCACACCGTTGCTCGGCGCACTGGGCGGTTTTTGCGCACCACTCCTCTACACGTTCTTCGGATTCTTTACCTTGAACTTCGGTCTCTGGCGCGGCAGTCTGGTCGACGCGATGGGCGTCAACACGGCGGCGTTCTTTGTCCTGGCTCGCCCCGTCACCCGGGTGGCCCGGTCCGTGAGCGGTGCGCGTGAGCGGGTGCGCCGATGAAGGGATCGTGGCGCGACCGTCCGACGGGCTCACTCTTCTCACGACTGTGGCGGCCGTGGGTGTCGCTCAACCCCTTTCGCGGTCGTGGACGAACGATCAACGAGTCCAAGCCCGTCGGCATCCGCGACCTCGTGGCGCCACCCGAGGAGATCCGGCACCGACCCGAACGGCGATGGCGAATCATCGGAGGATTCTTTCTCCTGCTCTTTATCTTGCTGATCGCTCGATTGTTCATTCTGCAGGTCCTCGAGTACAAGACCTCGGTCGCCGCGGTGCGCTCCAACTCGCTACGCGTCAGCACGATTCCCGCGCCGCGCGGCTACATCCTCGACCGCAGCGGTCGTCCGCTGGTGTCGAACGTCACGACGACCGAGGTCCAGCTCTCGCGCGCCCAAGCCGCGCTCGACCCCTCGATCAAGGGTGCGCTCGCGTCATTGACGGGCCTGACGGTCAAGCAGATTGACGCCGACCTCAATAATCTGCGGTACGACCCGTACCAACCCGCGCCGATCATGGCGGACGCACCGGCGACCGTCGTGGAGTTCATTCGACTGCACCCGAAGGAGTTTCCCGGCGTCTCGGTGCTCGACGTGTCGACGCGCACCTACCCCTTCGGCGGCAACGAGGGATCCCAGGTGCTCGGCTACGTCGGGCCGATCACCGGTAACGAGATCGCCGCGCACCCGAACCAGGGCTACCAGACTGACTCCCGGATGGGCCAGGCCGGAATCGAGTCCTACTACGAGCAGTACCTTCGCGGACACGACGGTACGAGGACGCTCGAGGTCGATGCCTTTGGCAACATCCTCGGCGCGGTCCAGTCCACCCCGCCGATCGGCGGTGACTCGGTGGTGCTCAACATCGACCAGGGGCTCCAGCAGGCGCTCGACGGTTACCTCGCCCACGACATCCTTACCGTGCGCACCTCGACCGATCCGCGGTCGGGCAAGCATCCGCCCGCGCCCAACGGAGCGGCGATCGTGCTCGATCCGAACACCGGGGCGGTGTTGGCGATGTCGAGCTATCCCTCGTTCAACCTCAACTCGTTCGTCAATGGGCTGTCCAACGCTACTTTCCAACAGATGTTGAGGGTGGGCGCGTTCAACAACTACGCGATTCAGGGGCTCTACACACCGGGTAGCACCTTCAAGATGATCTCGGCGACCGCGCAGATGCAGACCGGGATCCTTTCGCCGAACGCCACCGTGAACGATACCGGTACGTTCAAGGTGCCGAACTGTCTGTCGGGTCATCAATGCCTCTTTCACGACGACGAGACCTCGGGCGCGGGTCCCATCAACCTCCCGCTCGCGCTCACCAAGTCGTCGGACTACTACTTCTACAACCTCGGCTACCTCTTCTGGTCCCAGACCGGCCGCTACGGAGAGACCCCGATCCAGAACGTCGCCGCGCAGTACGGCCTTTCGTCGTACACGAACGTTGATCTGCCCAACGAGGACGTGGGCCGCGTGGACTCGCCGGCCGTGCGCCGCCAACTGCACGCTGCGGCACCCAAGGCGTTCCCCAACGTCAGCTGGTACACCGGCGACAACCTGGAGATGGCCTTTGGTCAGGGCACGACGGCGCTGACGCCCATTGCGTTAGCGAACGCGTACGCGACGTTCGCCAACGGCGGCACGCGCTACAAACCCCAAGTCGCCGCCGCGGTCATCGACGCGCACGGCAACGTCCTCCAGCGTTACCCGCCACGAGTCGTGGGCCACGTCGCGCTACCTCCGCGCGTGCGTAATCCGATCCTCCAAGGACTGATCGGCGCCGTGGAGAGTCCCCAGGGGACCGCCTACGGCACTTTTCACAGCATTGTCAACTTTTCCTTGACGTCCTTTCCCATCGCGGGCAAGACCGGTACCGCGAGTAACGCGTACCGTCAGGAGCCCAACTCGTGGTTCGTCGGCTTCGGCCCGACCAATAAGCCCAAGTACGTCGTGCTCTGCGTCATCTCCCAAGGTGGCTACGGCGCCGACGCCGCCGCGCCGGTCGTCGCCGAGACCTTCAACTATCTCGTCGCCCACCCGATCAAGCCCGTTTCCCTGAAGGCTCGCCTGACCACGCCGGTGACGCACCCGACCACCGCCAAGACCACGACCACGCTTTCGAACAAATAGCCGGGCGAGGGCGACGCGCCGAGTAGCCTGTAGTTCGTTGGGCGCAGTTGTGCAGAATGTACAGTGCGCGAGAAGAACGCCTCACGGGCGCGGTGCAACGGCACCCCGTCCTTGAACGCATTGAGGACACAACGTGGTACACGACAGGGGAGTCACCGCACTATTGGTGATGGGCCTCGTCGTGTTCGCCGCCGTCCGACCGACCAACATCTCTTTATCCCTAAGCGACGTCGTGAGCAGGGCTCGACGCGCCTTTACCCGCAGTGGTAGTGCCGTGCACTACATCCCCACCCCCAAGAACGCAAGGAGTACCCGTCGTGATCGACGAAACCAACAATCAATCGGCAGTACCGACTAGCCCCCGTATTGGCGATACCCGACCCGCACCCCAAATAGGCGACACGCGTCCAGGCAGCGCCTCGACGCCACCGGTGTCGACCAACGGTGGTTCGGCCAACACCGGCGGCGGCGGCCAGAACCGTCGTCGACGCGGCGGCCGCGGCCGTGGCAGCGGCGGATCGGGCGGCGGCCAGGGCAACCAGTCGCGCTCGACGACGCCACGCAGCGCCGACACGCCCGTCGAGGCCTCCGCGCCCGAAGGCGCTTCGGACAGCGGCGGTGCCCGGGCGAAGGCGCGAAAGCGCCGCGGTGGCGAACGACGCACCCGCGCCCAGGGTCGGTACCTGATGTGCGTGCACGCGACGAGCGAAGCGACCCACATCGCCACCCTCGAAGGCCGCTCGATGGTCGAGTACACCGTCGCCAAGGCCGCCGACGAGACCAACCAAATCGACGGCAACATCTACGTCGGGCGCATCCAGAACGTCCTGCCCGGCATGGAACTGGCCTTCGTCGACATCGGCATTCCCAAGAACGCGGTGCTCTATCGCGGTGACGTCTCCTACGACCGTGACGAGGTGGACGGGGGACCGTCGAACGACAAGCGCATCGAAGAGATGATCCGGTCCGGCCAGACGATCATCTGCCAGGTCACGAAGAACGCCATCGGCGCCAAGGGCGCTCGACTGACCCAAGAGGTCTCGATCCCCGGACGTTTCGCGGTGCTCGTGCCGAACTCGTCGACCATCGGCATCTCCAAGCGCCTACCCGACGGAGAACGCCGGCGACTTCGAAAGATCATCGACGAGGTGAAGCCCGATCGCCACGGCATCATCATCCGTACCGCCGCCGAAGGCGTGACCGCCGACGACCTGGCCCGCGACGTGACCTCGCTCGCCGAGAAGTGGGCCGCCATTGAGGCCGAGGTCGCCAAGTCCAACCAGCCTCGTCTCGTCTACCGTGACCTCGACCTCGCGGTGCGCGTGTTACGCGAAGAGCTGAACGACGACTACCGCGGCGTCATCATCGACGACCTCGAACTCTACGAGAAGGTGCGCGAGTACGTCCTCGCGGTCAATCCCGAGTTGGCGGACCGCATTGAGTACTACGACCGCGCCGTTGAAGAGCTGCCTCTCTTTGAGCGCTACTTCGTGCACGAGCAGTTGCACCGGGCTCTAGACCGCAAGGTCTTCCTGCCCTCGGGCGGCTCGCTCATCATTGAGCGCACCGAGGCGTTGACCGTCGTTGACGTGAACACGGGCAAGAACGTGGGCACGACCAACCTCGAAGAGACCGTGTTTCGCAACAATCTCGAGGCCGCCGAAGAGGTGGCGCGCCAACTGCGCCTGCGCGACATCGGCGGCATCATCGTGATCGACTTCATCGACATGGAGCCCAAGGTCAACCGCGAGGCGGTCGCCTCCGCGCTGCGCCAGGCCCTCTCGCGCGACAAGACGCGCACCCAGGTGTTTGACATCTCCGAACTCGGACTCGTGGAGATGACGCGCAAGAGGGTGAACGAGGGTCTGCTGGAGTCGGTCTCGAGCGTCTGCACCGTCTGTGACGGGCGTGGCTTCGTCGTCGCGACCGGTCTCTAGGGCGAACCGGGACCCGAGTCGCATCGGCTACTATAGAAACCCTATGTACGCCGTTATCCGAGTAGGCACATCCCAAGAACGCGTCACCGAGGGCCAAGTGGTCCGCGTGGACCTGCGCCCCGAAGAGGTTGGTGCCGATGTCCAGTTCGTCCCCGTCTTGCTGGTCGACGGTGACACCGTCGTGGCCGGACCGGCGCTGAAGGGCGCCATGGTCACCGCCACGATCATCGGTGACGAGAAGGGTCCCAAGATCCGGGCGATCACCTACAAGGCCAAGGCCAACCAGCGCAAGCGTTGGGGCCACCGCCAGAAGTACTCAACCGTCGAGATCACCAAGATTTCGGCCAAGGCCTAAGGAGCACCATGTCAAAGACGAAAGGCGGCGGTTCCACTCGAAACGGCCGCGATTCCAATGCCCAGCGCCTGGGAGTCAAGACGTTCGACGGAACTGCCGTCAAGTCCGGCAGCATTATCATCCGCCAACGCGGCACCCTGTTCCACCCGGGTCGCAACGTCGGTATTGGTAAGGATGACACGCTGTTCGCGCTCGCTGAAGGAACCGTGAAGTTTGGCTTCCGCGGCGGCCGAAAACTAGTTGACGTTCTCGTTGACTGAGTTTTCCTCCTAAAACAAGAAACCCCCGGGCGCGAGCCCGGGGGTTTCTTGTTTCTTTCGCGAACTACATGCCTTTGACTGCCTTTTTAAAGGTTGAGCCAATGGAAACCTTCGGAGCCTTGGATGCCTTCACCTGGATGGCTTCGCCGGTCTGAGGATTACGGGCGGTGCGAGCCTTGCGGTCGACACGCTCGAACGACAAGAAGCCCGAAAGGACGATTTTCTCACCAGTCGATACGTTCTTCACGACGACGTCCTCAAAGGCCTTCAGAACCTCAGCTACCGTGCTCTTGGTCGCGCCACTCTCGGCAACAATTGCGTCTACTAACTCGGCCTTGTTCACCGGTCGACTCCTTACTCTTCGTTGAAACGGACTGGGAGTTTTCCCAGTAACCACGGCCATCTTTATCGCAAAACGAAGGAATAATGGGGATTTGTCGTAAGTTTTCGTGAAGAGTCACACGAACCTGTTCCTGAAATACCTGATGGTTAGTGATTTCGGTTCGGGGACCCTCTCGCCCGGGGACGCATTGGCTCCTACGATGGGCCCGTGAGCTCTTTAAATCGGCAGAAATTGGCCTCTTTGGTGACCGACGAGCGCCGGCGCTACGACGAACTGCACCCGCGTTCGAAGGCCCTGCACGCCGATGCCGAGCACCTTTTCGCCCGAGTGCCCATGACGTGGATGAACAAATGGGCGGGGGGCTTCCCACTCGGCTTCCAAAACGCCCACGGGGCGACGATCGTCGACCTTGACGGACACGAACTCATCGACTTCGCGCTCGGCGA
Organism: Acidimicrobiales bacterium; assembly: GCA_017882985.1. Classification (GTDB taxonomy): domain Bacteria; phylum Actinomycetota; class Acidimicrobiia; order Acidimicrobiales; family RAAP-2; genus RAAP-2. Next base: position 2,633 of record JADGOK010000008.1, on the reverse strand, counting down.
CACGGGCGCGATGGCCGGTCATTCGCCCGAAGCGCTGGTTCGAGCGATGCAGCGTCGTCTCGAAGTGCAGGGCGGCTTGACCACGATGTTGCCGACCGAGGACGCCGAGTGGGTCGCGAGTGAACTGACGCGGCGATTCTCTCTTCCGAAGTGGTCGTTCACGCTGTCGGCGACCGACGCGAACCGTTGGCTGTTGCGTCTGGCGCGGCTCGCGACCAAACGGCCCAAGATTCTCGTCTTCTCGTACTCGTATCACGGTTCGGTGGACGAGACCTTCGTCGTGCTCGACGAACGAGGTCGAGGCGCGTCGCGCCCGGGCAACGTCGCGCCGGCCGTCGATCCCACGTCAACGACGCGGGTGGTCGAGTTCAACGATCTCGTCGCGCTCGAGCGCGAGTTGGCCCACGGCGACGTCGCGGCGGTGCTCAGCGAGCCGGCACTCACCAACATCGGCATCGTGCTCCCACGGCCCGGGTTCTTCGAGGGCGTGCGCGAACTCTGCGACGCGACGGGCACGCTCTTGATCCTCGACGAGACGCACACGTTCTCCGCCGGGCCCGGAGGCGCGACGCGGCGATTCGGTCTCAAGCCCGACGCGCTGACGATCGGTAAGTCGCTGGGCGGCGGCGTCGCGTGTGGCGCCTACGGACTCAGTGAGGCCTTGGCGGATCGAGTCCTCTCGTCACTCGGCGACGGCGCGGACATTGTTGACGTCGGTGGTGTCGGTGGCACCCTCGCGGGCAACGCGATGAGCCTCGCCGCGATGCGAGCCGTCTTGGGCGAGGTCCTGACCGACGAAGCCTTCGGGCCCATGGAGCAACTCGCGAGCGCCTTCGCCGCCGGCGTGCAGGACGTGATCGATCGTTACGAACTGGCCTGGTCGGTGAGTCAGCTCGGGGCGCGCTGCGAGTACCGTTTCGCGAGTCCGGCGCCGTTGAACGGCGGTGCGTCCGCACGAAGTGGCGACGCGATGCTCGAGGACTATCTCCATCTCTCTCTCATTAACCGGGGCGTTCTCTTGACGCCCTTTCACAACATGGCCCTCACGTGCCCCGCGACGACCTTCGCCCAGGTCGAGCGCCACCACCGGGTTTTCGAAGATGCCGTCGCAACGCTCTTCACCTAGAAAAGAGGCCATTTCAGGCCGGGCCGTAGGATGTGGACGTGTCCTCCTTCGTCGATTCCGCCCAACTGCACGCCAAAGGCGGTGACGGTGGGGCCGGCTGCGTGAGCTTTCGCCGAGAAGCGCACGTTGCCAAGGGGGGTCCCGACGGCGGCGACGGTGGTAAGGGCGGCGACGTCTGGCTCGTCACCGATAACAACCAGGCGTCGCTCCTGGGCTTTCGCGACCACCCGTTTCGACGTGCCACCGACGGCCAGCACGGCACTTCCAAGCGTCAGCACGGCTCGGGAGGCAAGGACACCACGGTGATCGTGCCGGTCGGCACGGTCGTGTTCAGCCAGGACGGTGAACAACTGGTCGACCTCTCGGGCCCGGGCGATCGTTGGCTCGCGGCCGAGGGCGGTCTCGGCGGGGCGGGTAACGCCCGATTCCTTTCCAATCAGCGTCGCGCGCCGGCCTTCGCCGAGCAGGGCGAAGTCGGACAGGAACGCTGGTACAACCTTGAATTGAAACTTCAGGCCGACGTGGCACTGATCGGCTTTCCCAACGTTGGCAAGTCCACCTTGATCTCGAGGGTGTCGGCGGCGCGCCCGAAGATCGCGGACTATCCCTTCACGACCCTCGTGCCCAACCTCGGCGTCGTGCGCGTGGGTGCGCGTTCGGGGCGACCGAGCGACGCGACCGAGTTCGTCATGGCCGACATCCCGGGCCTCATCGAAGGGGCGGCCGTGGGACGAGGGCTCGGGCACGATTTCCTGCGTCACGTCGAGCGCGCTCGGGTGCTCTGCGTGTTGCTCGACCTCTCAGAGCTCGCGCCCCTCGGTCCACAAGAGCAGCTCGACATCTTGCTGCGCGAGCTCGGCGACTATCAGGCCGACCTGTTGGAGCGACCTCGGGTCGTCGTCGGCTCCAAGGGCGACGTCGCCGCGTACGAGATGGACGGTGTCGCGACGATTTCATCGGTGACCGGCGCGGGAATCGATCAGCTCGTTTCGACGTTGGCCCAACTGGTCGTGAAAGTTCGCCTCGAGGAAGCTGAGCAACTCGAGCACTCGGTGGTGGTCCACAAACCACTGCCCGACGAGATCACGGTCGAGCGCCAGGGCGAGAGCGGTTGGCTCGTGGGCGGGCGCCCCGCGCTGCGCGCCGTGCGCTTCCAGGACCTCACCGACGACGAGGCACTCGCCGAGATCGTCCGTCGACTGCGGGCGCTGGGCGTCGATCGAATCCTGACCCGTGCGGGCGTGCGTGACGGCGACGTTGTCAACGTGGGCCCTCTCTCGTTCGAGTGGTGGCGCGACGAGGTCGGCGCCGGGCTCGATCGAGGTGACCACCACCGCGCGACGCGTCGTGAACGACTGGCCCGACACGGACGACTCAACCTGGGAGACGACGATGGCGACGCGTAGCGTGGTCGTCAAGGTCGGCACCACCTCGGTCACCGACGCGAGTGGGGGCGTTGACTACGCCGTGCTTGTGAACATCGCCGACGACGTCGTCGCGCTGCGCG
>JADGOK010000229.1 GCA_017882985.1 Acidimicrobiales bacterium | reverse complement strand
GCGAAAGATCGGCTGGAGCACGTGCCACTGCTCCGGCGCGCGCCGAATGAGTCCTTCGAGCTCGTAGGCAATTGACTGGGTCACGCGGTTCACGTCGTCACGCAGTCGACCCGTTCGCTCGGCGGGTATCGGGGGCGTGACCACGGCGAAGTGGTCGCGCCCCGGACCGGTGTAACAGGCCGACGCGACCAGAGTCGCACCGGTGCGCAGCGCTAGCGTCGCCGGGCCGGCCGGCATCGTGACCCGCTCGCCGAAGAACTCGACCTCGATACCGTTACTCTGCAGGTCGCGATCACACAGCAGCCCGACGACGCCGCCATCCTTCAACGTCTGGAGCAGTATGGTGCCAGCGTGTTCGTCGAGCGGCTCGATGCGGATACCTATGGATTCGCGCTTCTGCTTGAACCACGCGAACAGCGCCGGCGGATCGAGGTCCTCGGCGACCGCGAGCATGGGCATGCCCAGTTGGGCGAGGAACGACCCACCCCACTCCCAACTGCCGACGTGGGGCAGGGCAATGACCGTCCCCTTGCCGCGCTCTCTTGCTTCCTCGAGATACTCGAGCCCCTCGCTCATCGTGAACCGCTCGAAGATCGTGCTCTTGGCCAGGGCCGGGAGTTTGGCCCCCTCGGCCCAGTACTGGCCGTAGCCCGAGAACCCGCGGTCGAGGAATCGCTCGAGCAGGGGCTCGTCAACGGTCGCGTGGACGCTGAAGAGCGCGTGGCGAATGTTCGTCGTGAGGTGTCCCCGTGCGACCAGTGCGCGCCGACCGACCCGTCGGGCAATCGTGCGCCCGAGCCAGACGTCGACGCGCTCGGGCAGCGCCTCCAGGACGACGCCCAGGGACTTGAAGAGTGCGACGCGCGAGGAGCCGGCCACGATTAGTGACGCGACGTGCGGCTGAGCCCTCGACGCAATCGACTGGTGTGGTAGTGCGCTCGCCGCACGAGGGGCACCGGAGGTTCGGGCCTCGCGGCGATCTGCCAGACGCGCCAGAACCGGCCCGCCGCGGTCATCGCGGTCAGGACGAGCAAGAGCCACAGCACCGGGATGAAGATCTGGGAGGCGAGCAGGCCCACGCCGAGGAGGATCATGCGCTCAGCGCGCTCCATCAGTCCACCCTTGGCGTGCAATCCCAAACTCTCGGCCTTGGAACGCTGGTAGGAGATCATGAAGGTCGTGGTCAATATGCCGATCGGCAACATCACCAGTTGTCCGTGGTGGTGCGCGGTCAGGTAGTAGGCGGCGCCGGCGAGCAGAACCGCGTCGCTCAGGCGGTCGACGACCGAGTCGAAGTAGCTGCCGCGCTGGCTGGCCCGGTGTGAGGCCTTGGCCACGGGACCGTCGAACATGTCGTGAAAACCCGTGGCGATCAACAACACGACCGCGAGGTGGTGATGGCCCACGGCGATGGCCCAACCGGTCGCGCACGCAAAGACGAGACCCGAACCGGTGAGCACGTCCGCGGAGAACCCAACGCGAACCAACCAGCGACCGACGGGCGCGGTCGTTGCGTCAAGCGACTGTCGAAACTTTCCGTCGAACAATTGATCCTCCGGACCCTTAACCGCACAGTCTACCGACCCTGAGGGGCAATTCTAAGCCTCTAAATGGCCGTGAACCTTCTCCCAGGTGGAGCTCAGTGACTCAGGCAGGACCCGGGTCTCGCCAATGGCCGTCATGAAATTCGTGTCGCCGATCCACCTCGGCAACACGTGCGCGTGCAGGTGCTTGGGGATTCCGGCCCCGGCGGCGCGACCCAGATTCATCCCGACGTTCATGCCGTCGGCGCCGTAGGCCGCCTCGAGCGCCGCGACGACGCGACGAATCGCGCCAAAGAAGTCCGAGTACTCGGTGTCCTCGAGGTCGCCGAGACCGGCGACGTGTCGGCGCGGCAGGATCAGGAGATGGCCCGAGCCGTACGGGAAGGCGTTGAGCGCCACGTACGTCGTCGCGTTTCTCCACAGCACGCCCGACGACTCGCCCACCTCGGCTTCGGCGAGCACACAAAAGACGCACGCACCCTCATCGTGGGTGTTCTCACTCGCCGACGTGCCCGACACGTACTGCTCGCGCCACGCCGCGGAGAACCGCTCGAGGGGCACTAGTGCGCCTCGGGCGAACCGTGCGCGACGATCTCGGCGAGGAGGCGGTCGCGAAACTCGCCCACGCTGACACCGCGCTCGGGTTCGTTCGAACCGCGCGCGTTGATGCCGAGAGTGCCGTTCGCGACGTCGTCGTCACCGACGACCACGATGTAGGGGATCTTCTCGATCTTGGCCTTGCGGATACGGGCGCCGAGCGGTTCGGTCGCTGGCTCGACGTCGACGCGTACGCCCTCGCGACGCAGTTGATCGGCGACGTCGTAGGCGTACTGATCGTGATCGTCGCGCACCCCGAGCACGCGGACCTGTTCGGGGTTGAGCCACGTGGGCATATTGCCGGCGTAGTGCTCGATCAAGACGGCCATGAACCGCTCGATCGAACCGAACAGCGCACGGTGGATCATGATCGGACGGTGGCGGGCGTTGTCGGGCGCGACGTAACTCGCCTCGAAGCGCTGGGGCGTCTGGAAGTCGAGTTGGATCGTCGACATCTGATGCGTGCGACCGATCGCGTCACGCGCCTGGACCGAGATCTTGGGTCCGTAGAACGCTCCGCCACCCTCGTCGAGCACCAACTCGAGCCCGGCCGCGTTGGCCACTTTGGCGAGCGTCCCCTCAGCCTCATCCCACTCCTCGTCGGTGCCGACGGCCTTGCCGACCGGTCGCGTCGAGAGCTCGAGGTAGAAGTCGTTCAGTCCGAAATCGCGCAGCAGTTCGAGCACGAACGACAACAGGCTCGTGAGTTCGTCCGACATCTGCTCGCGCGTGCAGAAGATGTGCGCGTCGTCCATGGTCATGCCACGCAAGCGGGTCAGTCCGTGCACGACACCGGACTTCTCGTAGCGATAGACCGAGCCGAACTCGAAGAGTCGCAGCGGCAACTCGCGGTAACTGCGCTGACGAGCCTTGAAGATCAGGACGTGGAACGGACAGTTCATTGGCTTGAGGTAGTAGCGCTGTCCCTCGTCGAGCTCCATTGGCGGGAACATGCCTTCGGCGAACCACTCGAGGTGGCCCGAAATCTCGAACAGTTCGGCCTTGGTGATGTGCGGGGTGTAGACGAACTCGTAGTTCCCCGCCACGTGGCGG
>JADGOK010000228.1 GCA_017882985.1 Acidimicrobiales bacterium | reverse complement strand
CACTCGTGGGCGTCATTGGGAATAGATGTCACAGGCAGAACTTAGTTCGCGTGAGATGTGGCCGACGTCACCTCTAGACTCGGAACATGACTGCCGTCCAAACTTTTGACATTTTGAGCCTGACCGACGAGGCACGCAACGTCGTGCTCGACGCGCTCGCGAACGAAGCCCAGAGCGAGGGTCTCGCACTTTTCGTCGAGGTCACCGGCACCCGAGGCGCCGGCTACTCGTACGACCTGTACTTCTCTGATCGCGCCGACGCGCCAGAAGACGCGGCCATCGGACGCGATGGCGACGTGACCATCGTGATCCCCGCGCGCAGCGTTGATCGTCTGCGCGGCAGTCGTCTCGAATTCGCCAGTGACGGCGGCGGGGGACTGGTACTCGTCAATCCCAACGTTCCCTCGCCCGAAGAGATGAATCCCGGCGTGCCCGCCGAGATCCTGGCACTCGGCCTCGACGGACCCATGGCGACGTTTGCCGCGTCAGTGCTCGAGCAGAGTGTCAATCCCGCGATCGCGAGTCACGGTGGGCGCGCGGACCTGGTGGCGCTCGACGAAGAGAAGAAGGTCGCCTACATCAAACTCTCGGGCGGCTGTCAGGGCTGCGCGATGAGTCGCATGACCCTCTCCCAGGGCATCGAGACGTCACTTCGCGAAGCCATCCCCGAACTCGAGGGCGTCATCGACGTCACCGACCACGCGTCGGGCGAGAACCCCTTCTACGCCAACGAGCACTAGTTCCAGGGGCGTACGCCCTAGAATTGGACAATGTTGCGCTTCCTCACCGCCGGCGAAAGCCACGGCCCCTCGCTGACGGTCATCGTGGAGGGGCTGCCCGCGGGCCTCGCCATCACTGGCGAGCAGGTCGGTGACCAGTTGGCGCGTCGCCGCCTGGGCTACGGTCGCGGGCCCCGGATGCGTTTTGAACGTGACGAGTTGCGTCTCATTGGCGGCATCCGCCACGGCCGCACGCTTGGTTCGCCGGTCGCGGTCGAGATCTTGAACTCGGAGTGGCCCAAATGGGAGCAAGAGATGTCCGCCGCTCCGGGCACGCCGAGCGCCAAGCTCACCAAGCCCCGTCCCGGCCACGCCGACCTCGCGGGCATGCAGAAGTACGCCTTTGACGACGCGCGCGACGTGCTCGAACGGGCCAGCGCGCGAGAGACCGCGGCGCGCGTGGTCGCCGGTGCCCTCGCGAGGGCGCTGCTCGCCACCATCGGTATCGACGTGCTCAGTCACGTCGTACGCATCGGCACGATCGCGACGCCGACGGGACTGCGACCGGTCGTCGGCGAGCAAGACCTCGTCGACGAGAGCGAGGTTCGCTGTTTCGACGCGGCGTCCGCCGCGGCGATGATCCTCGAGATCAAGGCGGCCGCCAAGGAGGGTGACTCACTCGGTGGCATCGTCGAGGTGATCGCCTACGGCGTACCCGTGGGACTGGGCAGCTACGTGCACTGGGACCGCAAGCTCGACGGTCTCCTCGCGGGCGCGCTGATGAGCATCCAGGCCGTCAAGGCGGTCGAGATCGGCGACGGGATGACCCAGGCCTCCCAGCGCGGCAGCGTCGCCCACGACGCGATCGCGCTCGACGAGACCTTCGAGCGCGGCGGCGGATACGTGCGGCGCTCGGATCACGCCGGTGGTCTCGAAGGCGGCATGTCCTCGGGAGCGCCGATCATCGCCAAAGTGGCGATGAAGCCGCTCGCCACGCTCAATCGTCCGGTCCTCGAGACGGTCGACGTCGCGACCGGTGAATCAGCGGTCTCGTTCAAGGAGCGCACCGACGTCACTGCGGTCCCGGCCCTCGGCGTCGTCACCGAAGCCATGGTGGCGCTCGTACTCGCTAACGAAGCGACGCGAAAGTTCGGTGGCGACTCGGTTGAGGAGTTCGCGCGCAATCACGCTTCGTACGTCGCCCATCTGGGCAGTACGTCGTCGGCCGCGCGCGCGACCTAGTCGTGGCGCGCCTCGTGCTCGTAGGGATGCCGGGCGCCGGCAAGTCGACCTTGGCGGTCTTGGTCGCCGCGATGCTCGGTTGCGAGGTGGTCGACACCGACGAGGAGATCGAGAAGTCCGTGGGCTGCGCGGCGAACGAGTACCTTCGTCGCCACGGGGAGCCGGCATTTCGCGAGTTGGAACTTCGCGCGCTGCGCGCCGCCCTGCAACGCGACGCCGTAATCTCGACCGGCGGCGGTGTCGTGACGTCGAGCGAAGCTCGGGACCTGTTGCGTGCCCAGGTGACGTTGTGGCTCGACAGCGATGATGACGTTCTCGTGACCCGTCTCGCCGACGGCGATCGTCCCTTGCTGGGCGAGGACGTGAAGGCCGACCTCGCGCGACTACGCGCACAGCGCGAGGACTGGTACCGCGAGGTGTCCGTCGGCCGCGTGATCACCGACGGAACACTTGATGATGCCGTTCACCAGATCTGCGACGCCGCCGGAGTCGCGCGATGATCGTCACGATCGAACTCACCGACCGCTCCTACGACGTCGTGCTCGCCGAAGGCGCCCGAAACGACTTGGCTGAGCTCGTGCGTCGCCGCGCCCCCCACGCCCAAGCGGCCGCGATCATCACCTCGGCGTCGCTTCGTGAACAGCCTTGGTTCGACATCGACGCGGGCGTCACGCAGTACGTGATCGAGGTTCCTGAGGGCGAGGCGGCCAAGTCGTTCTCAACGATCGAGTCGGTCTGTGAGCAATTGGCCGCGCACGGACTCTCGCGCCAGGACGTCGTGATCGGTGTCGGCGGGGGAGCCATCACGGACCTTGCCGGGTTCGCGGCGGCGGTGTACCTGCGCGGCGTCGGCGTCATCCAGGTGCCCACGTCGCTCGTCGGTCAGGTGGACGCCGCCATCGGGGGAAAGACCGCGGTCAATCTGACGTCGGGCAAGAACCTGGTCGGTGCCTTCCACCAGCCCCTGGGCGTGCTCTGTGACTTTGAGACATTGGCCACCCTCCCCGAGCGCGAGCGCCTCGGCGGTCTGGGCGAGGTGGCGAAGTGCTGGCTGCTCGAAGGTCGTGACGTCAACGAACTCGCGCGGTGCTCGCTGTCGGATCTGGTGACGATGTCGGTCGAATTGAAGGCGGCGATCGTCACGGTCGACGAATTCGAGGGAGGTCAGCGTGCACTCTTGAACTACGGACACACCCTGGGCCACGCTCTCGAACTCTCGGCGCTCGCCCGGGACGCG
>JADGOK010000227.1 GCA_017882985.1 Acidimicrobiales bacterium | reverse complement strand
GTGGCCAACGCGTCGTTCGTTGAGGACCTTTCGGACCTGGGCCACGACGTCGTGGCTGGTGAGACCCGACGCCTTGTCGACCAGGAGCAGGCCGTTATTCGTCGTCATGGGTGCGACGGCGCAAGATCTCCTCGACGGCCGTTCCACTGGCGACGGCGGGGTCGGCCATGAACGAGAGTTTCGGCGTCCGCTTGAGTCGGGTCTGCACGTTCACCGACGACTGAATCTGCGAGCGCCGTTCCTCGAGAGCGACGCGCACGTCGTCACTGAGCGAATCCAGATAGACCATCGCCTGGCGTAGGTCGGAAGTGGTCTCCACTCCGGTCACCGTCAAGAGACCGAGCCGCTCGTCAGTATCGGAAATGCGCAAGAGTTCATCCGAGATGACCTCACGAAGAATCTGATTCACGCGCGCCGAGCGCGGATAAGGGTGGTGACCGCCTGAAGAGTGGGCCATTCGTCAGGCCGTTCGAGGAATCTCGCGCTCTTCGAAGGTCTCGATGATGTCGCCATCTTTCAAGTCCTGGTAGTCGGAGAGACCAATGCCACACTCAAAGCCCGCCTGCACCTCTCGCGCGTCGTCCTTGAATCGACGAAGCGAGGTGATCGAGCCCTTCCAGATGATGGTGCCCTCGCGCAAGAATCGAACCTTCGATCCGCGGGTGATGACGCCGTCGCGCACGAAGCAGCCGGCGATGGCGCCGATCTTGGGAACCCGAAAGACCTCGCGGACCTCGGCTTCGCCGGTGACGACCTCTTCGAAGACCGGTGACAGAAGACCCAGCATGGCGGCCTCGATCTCCTCGATCAACTTGTAAATGATCTCGTAGGTCGGAACCTCGACGCCTTCGGCCTCGGCCAGCTCGCGGCTGCGCTTGTCGGGTCGGACGTTGAAACCGATGATGGTCGCGTTGGAGGCCTTCGCGAGCTGGACGTCGTTCTCGGTGATCCCACCGACGCCGCGGTGAACGAGAACGAGTTTTACGTCGTCACGCTCGAGCTTGCGCAGCGACTCGGTGCAGGCTTCGAGCGAACCTTGCACGTCGGCCTTTAACACCACGTTGAGCGTCGCGGTCTCGCCGCGCTGAATCTGCTCGAAGAGGTCTTCGAGTCGCGCACCGCTCGTCGAAGCGACGGGCTGATGACCGATGAGACGCGCGCGTTGCGCGCGTGCCTCGGCGAGTGAACGCGCGTGAGCGAGGTCGTGCGCGACGCGCATCTCATCACCCGCGAACGGCGGCTCGCTGAAACCGAGGATCTGCACGGGCGTCGAGGGTCCGGCGGTCTTGATCTGCTTGCCCTGATCGTTGATGAGCGCCTTGACCTTGCCGAAGGCCGCACCGGCGACGACCGGGTCACCGACCGACAGCAGGCCCTTTTGGACCATCACCGTGGCGACGGGTCCGCGTCCGACTTCGAGATTGGCTTCGAGTACGGAGCCGACCGCCCGCCCGGTGGGTCGAGCGACGAGTTCGCCGATCTCAGCGACCAAGAGGACCTGTTCGAGCAGTTCGTCGATGCCCGTTCCCTGGAGGGCCGATATCTCCACCACGATCGTGTCGCCGCCCCACTTCTCGGGAACGAGTCCGTACTCACTGATCTGTTGGAGGATCCGGTCGGGGTTGGCGTCGGCCTTGTCCATCTTGTTGACCGCCACGATCAAGGGGACGTTGGCCGCCTTGGCGTGGTTGATCGCTTCGACGGTCTGGGGCATGACGCCGTCGTCGGCGGCGACGACCAGGATGACGACGTCGGTGACCATCGCGCCGCGCGCGCGCATCGCGGTGAAGGCTTCGTGACCGGGCGTGTCGAGGAACGCCAGGGTCTTGCCCTTCCACTTCACCTGGTAGGCGCCGATGTGCTGGGTGATGCCGCCGGCCTCACCGGCGATGACGTTGGTCTTGCGGATCTTGTCGAGCAGCAGCGTCTTGCCATGGTCGACGTGACCCATGACGGTCACCACGGGAGGACGCGGCACGGCGGGAATCTCGTCGTCCTGGTCATCCTCGTCAAAGAACTTGGCGAGCAACGCGGCCTCTTGCTGTTCGCCCGGGTCCACGAGACGCACGGTCGCTCCAACTTCGGCGGCGTAGAGCTCGATCATGTCATCGCTCAAACCCTGCACGGCGGTCACGATCTCGCCCTGAAGAAAGAGGAAGCGGATGATGTCGGCCGCGCTGCGGTTGACCTTGGGTCCGACGTCCTTCGCAGTCGAGCCGCGCTCGATGATGATCTCACCGTCGGGCACCGGCGCATTGCTCGGCTGCCACGTCGTCATCTGGGTCGGCTCGAGCTCTTCGACGTTGCGACGGCGACGACGCGTCGTCTTTCGCTGCGAACCCCTCGGTCCGCCAGTACCGCGTCCGGCCGGTCCCCCGCGGCCCGGGCCGGCAGCGGCGCCGGTACTCGGTCCTCCGGTGCGCGGACCCCCAAAGCCGCCACCAGCGCCTCCGGGCCCACCGGGACGTGAAGGTCCACCGGTTCGCGGTGGACCTCCGGTGGAAGGGCGTGCACTCATGGGTCGCGGCCCGCCCGGACCCAACGAGCGTCCGGTGGTACTCGACATCGGTCGGCGCGCACCAGGCGGCGGCGGAATCGGACGACCGGTCGAACTGAGCGGACGACCGGGCGGCGGCGGAATCGGACGACCGGTCGAACTGAGCGGTGGTCGCGTCGAGGGCGCGCCGCCCTCGCTCGAGCCGTCAGGCGACGCCGAGCGTTGCGTGGGTCGAATCGTCGTAGGACCGTCGGGTGACGCGGCGCGCGTCGGTGCCGGCTTGGGTACCGCCGCACGACTGCGAACGACTTTTGGTGCGGGTACCTCCGCGACCGGCGCGGGCAACGATGGTGGCGCCGGTTGATCGGTGGTGGCCGCCACCGCCGCAGCGGACGGTGGCGCGACGTCGACGCTGCGCGTTGCTCGGATCGTGGGCGCCGCCGCACGTGGCGCCTCGACGCCGGCACTCGAGGTCGTCGCCGTTGCACTCGTCGTGGTGGTGGCCGTTGCCTTGACCGCCTTGGCGGCCTTGGCTGGCTCTTCTGGATGAACGACGCGACGAAGTCCGTCGGCGTCGGCGCGACGCCGGATGCGGTCGGCCTGAGCGTCCTCAATGGACGCGGAGGGGCTCGACGCGCCAATACCTAACTTTTGAGCGAGTCCGAGCAATTCCTTGCTCGTCAAACCGAGCTCTTTAGAGAGCTCGTGTACC
>JADGOK010000226.1 GCA_017882985.1 Acidimicrobiales bacterium | reverse complement strand
CTTGTCACCAGAGAAACTCCTCGCGAGGAAGGTGGCGCCCATGCTGAGGCCCAACATGATCGGGTCGATCGGCGCCATGGCGTTCGCCTCGCCCTTCTTGGGTCGAGATCCAATGTCGGCCGACGCGGACATTTGCCCTTTGGTCAGACCGTACACACCGTTGTTCTCGATGACGTAGACCATCTTCACGTTGCGTCGAATGGCGTGTGCCAGATGTCCGAGACCGATCGAGAGTGAGTCTCCGTCGCCCGAGATGCCGATGAACGTCAGCTCGCGATTGGCGGCGTTGGCGCCGGTCGCGATCGTCGCCATCCGGCCGTGCGCGGAGTTGAATCCGTGGGCCCCGCGCACGAAGTACGTGGGCGTCTTCGAAGAGCAGCCGATGCCACTCAGCTTCGCGATGGTGTGCGGTGGCGTCGAGAGTTCCCAGAACGCGTGCGAGATCGCCGCGGTCACCGAGTCGTGCCCGCATCCGGCGCAGAGCGTGGACATCGCGCCCTCGTAGTCCCTGATCGTGAGGCCCAGCTCGTTCTTCGCCAGTGGCGCGAGTGGGATCCGAGGCTTGATGATTGACGGCATCGTTAGTTCTCCAACTGACTAGTGATTCGATCCACGACGTGGCGAGCGCTCAGCGGAAACCCGCCGTACGCGAGCAGGGCGTGCATCTTCTCAATGGCGACGCCGGTCTCTATCGAGATGAGCGAACGCAACTGCGCGTCACGATTCTGTTCGACGACGAAGCAGTGCTCGTGCTCTTCGACGAATTCACGTACCTCCGGAACGAACGGGAATCCCCGAACCCGCATGAAGTCGACGTTGAGGCCCTGCGCCGCCAACTGGTCGAGCGCTTCGCGCACCGCGAGGTCGCAACTGCCCAGCGTGATGACGCCGACCTTGGCGCCCGCGCGGCGCTGCACGATGGGCGCGGGAACGTGCGCGGCCGCGGCGGCGTGCTTCGCCTTCAACCGATCGACGACCTCTTGGTACTGCACCGGATTCTCCGTGTACTGACCAAACTTGTCGTGACCCGAACCGCGAATGAAGTACGCCCCCTTCGAGTCCGACCCCGGCAGCGTTCGCGGCGTGACGAAATCGCTGTCCTCATCGGCGTAGCGAAAGAATTCGGCGATCCCCTTGAGATCCTGGTCGTCCAGCACTCGACCGCGGTCGGGAACGTACGTGTCGTCCCATTTGAGCTGCGGGACAACCCAGTCGTTCATCCCGATGTCGAGGTCCGACAGCATGAACACGGGCGTCTGGAATCGCTCGGCGATATCGAAGGACTGCACGGCGAACTCGAAACACTCCCCCGGATTCGCCGGGAAGAGCAGGATGTGCTTGGTGTCGCCGTGCGAGGCGTAGGCGCACATCAAGATGTCGGCTTGTTGGGTCCTCGTCGGCATGCCGGTCGACGGCCCCGTTCGCTGGACGTCGATGATAACGGCGGGAATCTCGGTGTAGTACGCGAGACCGAGCAACTCGTTCATCAGCGAGATGCCGGGGCCCGAGGTGGACGTGAAGGCCCGCGCACCACTCCACGAAGCGCCGAGCACCATGCCAATGGCGGCGATCTCGTCTTCAGCCTGCAAAATCAGGTAGTTGTTCTTTACCGATCCCGGAGATCCGGGCTCCATCCCCTCGACCGCGACGCGTCGATACTGGGCGCAGAGTCGGATGAAATTGTCCATCACCGCCGTCGCCGGCGTGATCGGATACCACGCCGCCACGGTCGCTCCCGCGTAGAGGCAGCCCAGGGCCGTCGCGGTGTTGCCGTCGATCAGGATTGACTCACTGGTGGCGTCCATTGGCGCGACGCGAAAAGGAAGGGGGCAGTCGAAGTTCTCCAACGCGTAGTCGTAGCCCAAGTGCAGAGCAGTCTGATTCGACGCCTTGAGATTCTGGTTCTTCGCGAACGTCTCCGCGAGTAAATCAGCCACCAAATCCACGTCAATGCCGAGCAACGCCACGACGGCACCGGCGTAGGCGATGTTCTTCATCAAGACGCGTTCGCGAGGTGCTTGAAAGTTCTCGATGCACATACGCGCCAGCGGTATACCAAGGAACGTGACGTCCTCACGCAACAGATCAGCGTCGAGCGGCCACGATGAGTCGTGCAGCACGTACCCGCCGTGTCGAACGTCGTCGATGTCCTCGGCGTAGGTTTGCGAGTTCATCGCCACCATGAGGTCGTAGTCGAGTGCGCGCGCGGTATAGCCGGACGCGTTCACGCGGATCTCGTACCACGTCGGTAGTCCCTGGATGTTCGAAGGGAAGAGGTTCTTGCCCGACACCGGAATACCCATGCGAAAGATCGCCTGCATCAACAGGCTGTTCGCACTTGCCGATCCCGTCCCGTTCACGTTGGCCAGTTTCACGGAGAAGTCGTTCACCCGTACGGTGGTATCAAGCGACGCGTCAATTGCCATTGTTCAAACTCACTTCCACTTTCGAGCCCTTGGACGACCGGACCGGAATATGCATGACGGTGGCACTCGACGCGTAGGGAATCTGCAACTCGAACTCCTCCATGTCCCAGGCCGCCGTGGGGCAGCGCTCCGCGCAGAGCCCGCAGTGCACGCACACGTTCTCGTCCTTGACCATTACTCGCCCCGTCTGGGGCAAGGGAGCCGAGACGTACAGTGCCTGGTCGAGGTTGAACGCGGGGGCCGAGAGGCGCTGGCGAAGGTCGGCCTCTTCCCTGTTGGTCGTGATGGTCAGGCACTGGACGGGACAGATGTCGATACACGCGTCACACTCGATGCACAGTGGTGCGCGAAAGGCAGTCTGCACGTCGCAGTTGAGGCAGCGCTGGACCTCGCGTACCGTCTGTTCGACACTGAAGCCGAGTTCGACCTCGAGCTCGAGAGATTCGAATCGCTTGGTCAACTCCACGTGGGTCATCTTCTGACGCGGCGACGGGTTGTAGTCGTTGTGGTAGCTCCACTCGCTCATGCCCATCTTCTGGCTCACGAGAGTCATGCCGAGCGGCGGTCGGTCCGTGAGAGCAATGTCCGAGCAGTGGTGGTGGATCGAAATCGCGGCCGCGTGACCGTGCGCGACCGCCCAAATGATGTTCTTCGGACCCCACGCGGCGTCACCACCGAAGAAGACGCCAGGCAACGTGGACTGCATGGTCACTTCGTCCACGACCGGGGTGTCCCATTCACCGAACTCCATACCGAGGTCGCGCTCGATCCACGGAAAGGCGTTCTCCTGGCCGATCGCGAGAATGA
>JADGOK010000225.1 GCA_017882985.1 Acidimicrobiales bacterium | reverse complement strand
ATAGCGTCAAAACTACCTGACCCAGTTAGACGCCTTCCAACGGGCCACTAATGTCGCACCTATGGCTACCACCAAACGAGAACGTCAAAAGGCCGCGCGCCGGCAGAAAATGGAGCAGATGGAGCGGGAGGCGAAGCGTCGCAAGAACCTTCGACGTGCGGTCATCGTGGCCATCGCCGCCGTCCTCGTGATTGGCTCGGCGGCGCTGCTTTTCTCTGGCAAGTCAACGACGACTACGACGACGACGACGGCCGCCACCGCGACGACCACGACCACGACCACGAGGGCGTCCACGGCCCAAGCCAAGGCCAACGCAATCGCCGTTGGCGCCGGCTGTCCGGCGTCGACGTCTTCGCGCGTGAACACGCTCACTTGGAAGACTCCCCCCGCGATGACCATTGACAAATCCAAGACCTACTACGCGCACTTCGTCACCACGGCCGGATCGTTCGTCGTCAAATTGGACGCCGCGACGGCACCCATCACGGTGAACAACTTCGTGTTCCTGGCTCGACACAAGTACTACAACTGCGTGATCTTTCACCGCGTCATCCCCGGCTTCGTCGTTCAGGGTGGGGACCCCACCGGTACCGGTTCGGGAGGCCCGGGCTACACGATCGCTGACGAACTGCCCAAGGCGGGAAGCCCCACGTACCCCTTGTACTCGCTCGCCATGGCCAATACCGGGGCGGCGAACACCGGCGGCAGTCAGTTCTTCATCATCACCGGTCCTTCGGGTGAGCAGTTGCCAGCCACGTACTCGCTCTTCGGCCAGGTCATAAGCGGCCAAAGTGTCGCGAAGGCCATCAACAACGCCGGCAGCACCGCCGGTGTTCCCCCCACCGTTACCCACCGAATGATCTCCGTCACGATTAGCGAGGCCTAAGAAACCATGAACGAACAAATTCCCAACGCCGACGGTTCGAGTAGCCAGCGTCAACACTTCGACTCGCCTCCGCCGATGATCATCGACACCGCCAAGACCTACACCGCCACGATCGTGACCTCAAAGGGAACGTTGGAGATCGTGCTCGACGCCCTCGGCGCGCCGGTCACCGTCAATAGTTTCGTCTTCCTCGCGCGCTGGCATTACTACGACGGGGTCATCTTCCACCGCGTCATCCCGGGTTTTGTCCTGCAGGGTGGCGACCCCACTGGTACCGGTGCCGGTGGACCGGGTTACCGATTCAACGATGAACTGCCCAAGGCCGGCCGCTACGAACTCGGTTCACTCGCGATGGCGAACGCCGGACCAAACACGAACGGTTCACAGTTCTTCGTCATCTCGGGACCCGACGGCGTCAAGTTGCCCCCGCTCTACGCGCACTTTGGAAAAGTCGTGAAGGGTCTTGACGTCGTGGCGACAATCAACGACATCGGGACGCCGTCGGGTACGACGCGCGAGCGTGTCGTCATCGAATCGGTGGCGATCACCGAGTCCTAGAGCGTCACGACCTGCGACCCTCTGGTAACAACCACGTCGGCTGACCGCAGCACGCGCCATTGATCATCGCGGTACTGTACGACGCCGCGTAGACCGAGCACGACCAGAGCGACGTCGGTCGCGAGCAGCGATCGAGTCCGATCTAACTGTTCAGTACTCGCCGGAGTGCAAAACGCGACGCCGATTCGATGGCCCAGCCCACTCGTCGGTGCCCCCCCGCGCGGGTCGATCATCACGTCGCCGAGCACCGACGACACCGCGCCGATCGCCACCAGCGAGCGCGCCGCGTTGATAGCATCGCCCACCGGCGAGTTGCGCCACACCGTCCGAGCGTGCAACGGCGATCCGTCACAGAGCACGACGAGATCCGCGTTCACCAAACGCTCAACAAAGTACGGCTCCGTGTTCGAGGCCCGATCGGTGACCATGAGCGCCTCGATCCTCACGTCGAATCCGTCGAAGACCTCCGCAGTCGCCACGGCCGCCTGCGCGGCGCCAACGAAGGCCGCGGCCGTCGGGACCACTACGACGTCGGTGTGGGGCGCCAGCGGTCCCAACGCGTCGTCGCCGAGCGCGTCGCGAAGTGCGTCCAGTGATCCCACGACAAGAGTTGAGTTCTGCACTCGTAGATTCTCTCATCCGTGGTCGGCTTGTCGAACAGTACTGTTGCAAGATGAACTTTCAAAAGGTCGGCGTCCTGGGTTCGGGGATCATGGGCAGTGGCATCGCCGAAGTGGCGGCCGCGGCCGGGTCGCTCGTCGTCGTTCGCAGCCGGTCCCGGGCGACGGCCGACGCCATGCTGGCCGGACTGGAGACGTCACTCGCCAAGCAGGTCGAGAAGGAAAAGCGAACGTCGAAAGAGGCCGACGCCATCCGTTCGCGAGTAACGGCGACCACCAGCCTCGCCGATCTGGCCGACTGTGACTTCGTCATCGAGTCGGTCGTCGAGGAGATCTCGGTCAAGCGCGCCATCTTCAATGAACTCGATCGTGTCGTCCAGCACGGGGCCATCCTCGCCACGAACACCTCGACGTTGTCGGTGATTGAACTAGCGATGGAGACGTCGCGTCCCGAGCGGGTCTGCGGCGTGCACTTCTTCAATCCGGCCCCCGCTATGTCCCTGGTCGAGATCGTGCGTCCCTTGTGCGCGAGCGACGAGACGATTGACGCGGTTACCGCCTTCGCGCAGGCCTGTGGCAAAGAACCCGTCATCGTGAAAGATCAAGCCGGCTTTGTCGTCAACGCGCTGCTCTTTCCGTACCTCAACAACGCGGTGCGACTGCTCGAGCAGGGGGTCGCGACCAAGGAAGGCATCGACGTCGCGATGAAGGGCGGCTGCGGTTTCCCGATGGGCCCGTTCGCGCTGCTGGACCTGGTTGGTCTCGACACGGCGCTCGCCATCCTCGAGGCGCTCTACGCCGAATTCGCCGACCCCAACTTCGCCCCGGTGCCGTTGCTGCGTCGGATGGTGAGCGCCGGACAGCTCGGTCGCAAATCGGGCCGCGGATTCTACGACTACCGTCGATAGGAGAACGACTCCGGGGAGGTGTGATGGCTGAACGCTCGAAGCCGTGGGTGATGCGCACGTACTCCGGTCACTCCACCGCCGTGAAATCCAATGAGCTCTACCGCGCCAACCTGGCCAAGGGCCAGACCGGACTCTCCGTCGCCTTCGACCTACCGACCCAGACCGGCTACGACCCCGACCACGCCGACGCCGCCGGCGAAGTGGGCAAAGTCGGCGTGCCCGTCGTCCACTTGGGCCACCTCCGCCAACTCTTCGACGGCATTCCACT
>JADGOK010000224.1 GCA_017882985.1 Acidimicrobiales bacterium | reverse complement strand
GCGCGATTTGGCGGTCGCGGCGGGAACGAGCCGGGTTGACGTCTCGCGCGCCGACGAGAACGACCGAGCCGACGCCGACCGACTCGAGGACCCCGTGGCGCTGCCGCGCTTCGTCGCTTCGCGCGTGCTCTACCGCCGCCTCGGCGGCTGGGTCTGGTTCCCGGTGCTGGCGCTGGCGGCGTTCGACCTCTTGAACTCCCTCGTTTCGGTTCTCGACCACTTCACCCACCATCACCTGAGCGTGCACGCTCCGCACACGCAGAGTTTCTGGGGCAACCTCGTGTTGAACCTCCTGTTCATCGCCACGGTGGAAGCCATCGTCGTCGCGAGCGCGGGACTCATCGTTCGCGGGCGCTTCCACCGAAGTGTTCGAACGACCGAAGCAACCGTGACCAACGAGCCGTTAGCGCTCACGACCGTCGATGACGTCGACGCGCTCGAGTTCGCCCGACGAATCGCCGAACGCGGCGGAGCCGGCGCGGTGGTCGGCGGCACCCGGCGCCCGGCACTGGCCTTTCTCGACCGCGGCGTGAGCGCTTCACCGGGTCCGTCGCGCACCGTCATCGTCGAGCGGCGCGGTCGATTGGGGCTGCCGCCGGTGTTCGCGTCCGTCGAGCGCCTCGGGATCGTGGAGATCGAAGCCGCGAGTGCCGTGCAAATTCGCCTGTACGCGGGCGAGTCGCCCCGACGTCGTGGCACCATCCTCGAACGACTGGTGGCCGGTCCCGCCGTACAGCCTCCGCCCACCCACACCACGACCGCCATTGGTTCGTGGCCCGCGGGCAATCCCTTTCCGGTGACCGTCGACCGGCTCCACGCCCAACGCCGTCAGCGAACAGTGCGGCGATGGGCCGGCGGGCTGCTCTTTCTTGACGGACTCATCAACGTGATCGTCACCGCGTCGCCGCCACTGCGCAGTCGCCTCCACACCGTCCTGTCGATCCTTCCCCTCGGCATCGCCCAGTCCGCCGCGGCGTTGACCGCGTTCGCCGGCATCGCGATGATCATGACCGCGCGCGGCGTGCGTCGAGGTCAGAAGCGGGCCTGGTACCTCGCGGTGATCGCTTTGGCGGTCACCATCTTTCTCCACCTGGCGCGTGGCGGGACCGTCGTGTCGTCGGTGATCGCCGCAATAATCGTCGGCTTTCTCATCCTCCAGCGTGCGCACTTCCAGGGATCGAGCGACCGCACCAGCGTTCGCTCGTCACTACTGCGCTTGGCGCTCATCGGCACGGTGTCGGTGCTCGCGGCCGCGATCGGCATCGAGGCCGCGGCCGGACGCCACCACTTGCCCTCGTTCGGCGTCATCGTGATGGCGTGCGTCCAGCGTCTCATCGGCGCGGGCTCGATCCTGCTACCCGACCGCGTTGGTGACTTCATCAATCCCACGATGTTGACCATTGGCCTGTCGCTCATCGTCTCGGTGCTCTACGTCGTGACGCGTCCGGTGGTCGATCGCCGACTGTCCGAGAAGGGTACGAGTACCGAGCGACGCCTCGCCGAGTTTCGTGCTCGTGAGATCGTTCGCCGACACGGGCGCGGCACGCTCGACTACTTCGCGTTGCGTGACGACAAGCAGTTCTTCTTCTTTCGCGACTCACTCGTCGCCTACGCCGTCTACGGCGGCGTGGCGCTCATCTCACCCGACCCGATCGGGCCCGAGGCCGAGCGCAGTGAGGTCTTCAGTGCCTTTCGCGCCTACGCCGAGGCGCGCGGATGGACCATCGGGGTCATGGGCGCCGGCGAGGACTGGTTGCCGACGTATCACGCCGCCGGACTGCACTACGTCTACCTGGGCGACGAGGCGATCGTCAACTGCCAGACCTTCTCGCTCCAGGGCGGCAAGATGAAGGGACTACGCCAGGCCTGCACGCGCCTCGCGCGAAAGGGCTACACCATCTCGTTCATCGATCCGGCCGAGATCGAACCGCGCGACATCACCGACATCCTCGAACTCATCTCGATGCTGCGTCGCGGCGAGGGTGAGCGGGGTTTCTCGATGATGCTGGGCCGACTCTTCAATCCCAAGGACAAGGGACTGCTGCTCACGGTCGTGAACGGACCCGACGCCAAGCCCGCGGCGGTGTGCCAGTTCGTCCCCTCGCCCGCGATCAACGGCTACTCGCTCGACCTCATGCGCCGCGACCCGGGTGAGCACCCCAACGGCCTCATCGACTTCGCACTCTGCTCGACGATCGAACACCTGCGCGCCCAGGGTGCGCACGGACTCAGTCTCAACTTCGCCGCCTTTCGATCGGTGCTGGACGGCGAACGCGGCGACGGGACGTTCACGCGGGTCGAGCGCTGGGCCCTGAAGCGCCTGTCGGGCATCCTGCCGATTGAGACACTGTGGTCCTTTAACGCCAAGTACGACCCCGCGTGGATGCCGCGCTACGTCATCTACCCCGCCGCGGAGAGCTTCGTGCCCGTCGTCGCGGCGATACTGCGGGCCGAATCGATCACCGAGATCCCGGTCCTCGGCCGCTTCCTCGCGAACGACCCGTCGAACCGTCCGGGCACCGTGATACCCGACGACGTGCTCGAGGCCGCCCAACAGGCGTCGGGCGTCGGGACGCCCTAGGCGAGGCGTCGCGCGATCGCCGTGGCGAGCGCCGTCGCGGCCGATGGCACGTACGTCAAGAACAGGGAGGGTTCGACCAGCTCGAGCTCCATGAGCGCCCATCCCTCGCTCACGCGCACGAGGTCCACTCGTGCGTAGAGCAGCCCACCGAAGTCAAAGTCATCGAGCACCGCCTGCGCGAACGCCACGGCGTCGGTCTCGGCGTCAGCGAGCGACATCTGCTCTCGGCGAAAGAGCGCGTGACGGTCCGGTTCAACGACGTTGAGCATCGCGCCCTTGGTCATCGCGTGCGAGAACGAACCGTCGATGAAGACCAGTGCGCGCTCACCCTGCTCGTCCACCGACGTCACGTAGGGCTGGATCAGCACGTCGCGACCCTGCTCGTGCAGGCGCGCGACGTGACGGAGGGCGCGCTCAACGTCGTGCGCGCCGTAACGCTCGGCGTCGAGGGAACCGGCGCCCACACTCGGCTTCACGACGAAGTCCCCGTCGGGAAAGGCCGCCGCGGCGCCGACGTCGCAGAAGAACGACGACACCACGCGGTGCCCGCGGGACGCGAGGACGCCCAGATAGTGCTTGTCGCTCGAGAAGGCGATCGCCGCGTACGGATTCTCGAGACGCGCGACGCTCTTGGCCCAGGCGAGGAACTCACTGCGACGAGG
>JADGOK010000223.1 GCA_017882985.1 Acidimicrobiales bacterium | reverse complement strand
GTCGAGGCTGCAGAGTTCACTCACGCGCAGTCCGGCGCCGTAGAGGACTTCACAGATCGCCCGGTCGAGCACCGCCCATTCGTCATCGCCCCAGTCGTCGTCGAGCAGCGAGTCCAGCTGCTCGCGAACGACGACCGTGGGCAGTTGGAGGTTGGGGCGCGGTGCCGAAAGGCGCGCGGCGGGACTCTCTTCGAGGTGGCCACGTTCGACGAGCCACGCGAAGTAACTTCGCAACGACGCTCGTCGCCGGGCGATCGAGGCTCGTTCGTCGCCGCGCAATGTCATGAAGGCGAGGTACTCGCGCAAGACCTTCTTGGTGATCCGCGTCGGTTCGCTCCAGCGCTGCTCCACGGCCCACGAGATGAACTGCTGCAAGTCGCCGAGGTAGGCGCGTTGGGTCGCGGGCGAACGATCGGCGGCGCGCAGGGTCTGGGCGTAGCCCTCGACGTGCCACGATTCGCTGAAGCGACGGCGATCTGGCTCTGCGGACACGCCCCAAGGCTACTGATGGCCACGGCGCGCCCTCGTGACGTCAGTAGTCTTGGCAAAGATTGAAAAGGAGACCCGGTGCCGCGCATTTTGATCGTTGAAGATGACGACCACATTCGCACCGCCCTACGTCTGATGTTCGAAGGCGAGGGCTTCGTCGTCGACGACGCGCCGACCGGCGAGATCGGGGTCGCGCTGTTCACGAGGATGAGCGCCGACGTCGCGATCGTCGATCTGATGCTCCCGGGCATCACCGGCTTCGAGACGTGCCTCGCCCTGCGCGCCACCAGCGACATTCCTATCGTCATCGTTTCGGCCCGTGACGAAACGGCCGACGTGGTGCTCGGCCTCGAGTCCGGCGCCGACGACTACGTGACCAAGCCCTTCGTTCCCGAAGAGCTGCTGGCGCGCGTGAAGGCCCACCTACGTCGACGACCCGACAAGAGCACCAACGCCTTCACGATGGGGCACCTCAAGGTCATCCCCGACGAGGGCGTCGTGCGCGACGGCGACGGCAACGAACTGCACCTCACGTCGACCGAGTTCCGCCTCCTGACCGATCTCGCGTCGGTGAACGGCAGAGTGCTGTCGCGTGAGGACCTGCTCGAACGCGTATGGGGTTACGACTACTTCGGTGACAGTCGGTTGGTGGACGTGCACATCCGTCGTCTGCGCACCAAGATCGAACCCGACCCCGCGAACCCGCTCTTTCTCGTGACCGTCCGAGGTACCGGGTACAAGTTGGTCCTCTAGTGCATCGCCGAAGTCTTCGGCTGCGCCTGCTCGTCACGTTCGGACTCGGGGCCCTCATCTTGAGCTCGCTGTTCGCTTCGCTGACCTACTTCGGCGTCAAGCACGTGCTCGTCAACGACCAGCAGCAGACCGACCTGCACCAGAGTTACGCCAACGCCGCGCTGATCCGCTACACGCTCTACACGTCACCGGGTGAACTTGTCAGCATCTTGAACTCGATCGAGAAGGCCTCGGACTCCAACGTGCTCGTGCGCACGCACCACCAGTGGCTCTCCAAGAGCAGCGGCGCCGCCACCAAGGACGTCTCGAGCACCGTCATCAACCTCGTGAATAACGGTAAGGCGGTCCAACAGACCGTCAACAACGGCGGAGAGATCATCTTCGTCGTCGGCGTGCCGATTCCCGCAGTGGAGACCCAGGTCTTCGAGGTCTTCCGGCTCGCGCCCCTCGAACACACGCTCCAAGTCCTGCTGCAGGTGATGGGTGCGGGGGCGCTGCTCACCTCGCTCATCGGCATGGGTGGCGGACTATGGGTGACGCGGCGCACCGTTCGACCGCTCGAGAACGTTTCGGCGGCGGCGGCCCTGATCGCCCAGGGTGAACTGACGACGCGCCTCGTCGTGAGTCAGGCCGACCGCGAGGTCCAACAGCTCACCGAATCGTTCAACGCCATGGTGAGCCAACTCGTCGAACGCGTGGAACGCGACGCGCGCTTCGCGAGTGACGTCAGTCACGAACTGCGGTCCCCGCTGACGACCCTCGCCACGACCGCGGCGGTCCTGCAGCAACATCGCGACGAACTCTCCCCCGCCGCCCAGGAGAGTCTCGATCTCTTGAGTGCGGACCTCTCAATTTTCCAGTCACTCGTCGAGGACCTTTTGGAGATGGCGCGCAGCGACGCCGGAGCGACGCCGCTGGTAATTGAGACCGTCCCCGCTCTGGAATTGATACGCCAGTCGGCCCGTAGTGCCTCGCAGCGTCATGATCTCTCGGTTCCCATCGTCGAGGTGGCCCCCGACGTCGGCACGCCGTTCGTCAGTGTCGACCGGCGCCGTTTCGAACGGGTGATGACCAATCTGATCGACAACGCCCATCGCTACGCTGGCAACGTCGTAGCGATCCGCGTCGAGTTGATCGATCAGGACCTCGCCGTCAACGTCGACGACGCGGGACCGGGTGTGGCGCTCGAAGAACAGGAACAGATCTTCCAGCGATTCTTTCGAGGACGCGCCGCCCACGACCGCGGCATCGCGCGCGGCACCGGACTGGGACTGGCGTTGGTGCGCGACCACGTGCGGGCCTTTGGCGGAACAATCAACGTTCTCGACAGTCCCGACGGCGGCGCGCGGTTCCAAATCCTGTTGCCGCTCCACGAAGGAGCCGACGGATGAGAAGAGTGCGCGTGCTCTGCGGTCTGGTCGTAGGCGCGCTGTTGTTGAGTGGGTGCACGCTGGTACCCACGTCCAACAGCCCCGTCGTCATCGAGCGCAGTTCGGTTGGTTACCAACTGCTCAGCAAGACCATCCCCGGCACCATCAATGGCCGGGTGCAGTTCGTCACCCAGCCGGTGTACATCGTCGACGCGACGGGCCACCTGACATCGTCGAGTCGTATCGTCCCCTCGCCGCCGACGCTCGATTCAATTCTGCACGAGCTGGTCATCGGACCGACCACTATCGAATCGTTCGCGGGCTACACCAGTGCACTGCCGAAGAATCTCGTGATCTTGCAGGCCACCATCAAGAACGGCGTCGGTTACGTCGACCCGAGACATGGGCGGAAGCGTTAACCGCTATTGAGGGCGATCCCAAAGGCACTTTTACGCTGGGCGTCCGTGCGTACCAGCAAGAGCAGAACGAGTTCGCTGGGCAGGCATTTGGCATCGCATCGACCCGTCAACACCGAAGCAGCGTTCAATCTGGCGGGGCAGCGTGATGTCGACGGGGGCGAGCAGGGCCTTCCAAGTGGCGATCGACTCGGGCCATTCCGATGCGGCCAAGGTGGTGGG
>JADGOK010000222.1 GCA_017882985.1 Acidimicrobiales bacterium | reverse complement strand
CGTCGTCGTGAACGAGGTCAACGTACGCGACCAACGACAAGAGGGGCTCTGGGGGTCGATCGGGCTGGTTCCCCAGGCCGCCTACCTCTTCAGCGGCACCGTAGCCACCAACCTGCGCTTCGGCCGACCGGACGCGACCGACGACGAACTGTGGCGGGCGCTCGACATCGCCCAGGCTCGTGATTTCGTGACCGCCATGCCCGGCGGGCTGGACGCCCCCGTCGACCAGGGCGGCACGAACGTGTCGGGCGGCCAACGACAGCGCCTCTCCATCGCCCGGGCCCTGGTCAAGCGGCCCAGTGTCTACCTCTTCGACGACTGCTTCTCGGCGCTCGACGCCACCACCGACGCCCGGCTGCGCGCCGCCCTACGCGACAGCACCGCGAACGCGGCGGTCGTCATCGTGGCCCAGCGCGTCAGCACGATCATGCACGCCGATCAGATCATCGTGCTCGATGAAGGTCACGTCGTGGGCATGGGCACGCACGCGCAACTCCTCGAGGACTGCGAGCCCTACCGGGGTATCGTGGTCTCCCAACTCGGTCAGGACGCGGCACCATGAGCATGGGACCGATGGGCGCCATGCGCGGCCCGATGGGGGCGCAGCGAAGGAGCAAGGACCTGGGCGCCACGGTGCGGCGCCTCGCCGGGCGAATGAGGACCGAACGCACCAAGTTGATCCTGGCGTTCATGCTCGGTGTCACGTCGGTGACCTTCATGGTGTTGGGACCCAAGATACTGGGTAGTGCCACGAACGTCCTGTTCAACGGGATCGTTGGAAAGAGGCTTCCCACCGGTGTCACCAAGGCCCAGGCGATCGCGATGTTGCGCGCCGAAGGTCACAACCAGATCGCCGCGATGATCAGCGGAATGAACGTCACCCCGGGCGTCGGCGTGAACCTCACCCGGCTCGGCGAGATCCTGGCGGTCGCCGCGCTCTTGTACGTGCTCGGCGCGGCGTTCACGTACTTCCAAGGCTTCACCATGGCCGGACTGACCCAACGGATGATGTCAGACATGCGCCGTGACGTCGAATCGAAACTGAGTCGGCTCCCTTTGCGCTACTTCGACAGCCACCCCCACGGTGACGTGCTGAGCCGGGTCACCAATGACATTGACAACCTCACGACGTCGATCCAACAGGGATTGAGCCAGTTGCTCACGTCCGTGCTGACCATCGTGGGCGTCTTGGGCATGATGATCTGGATCTCGCCGCTGCTCGCCCTCGTGAGCGTGATCACGATACCCGCGGCGATGGTGGTGACGTTCTTCATCGCCAAGCGCTCCCAGGTCCAGTTCACCGCCCAGTGGAGCCAGACCGGTGCGCTCAACGGTCTCGTCGAGGAGACCCACACCGGCCACGAACTGGTCCAGGTCTTCGGGCGCAGTGACGCGACCGTCGAGGAGTTCAGCCGACGGAATCGACTGCTCTACGCGGCGAGCTTCCGGGCCCAGTTCCTCTCGGGCGTCATCCAGCCGACCATGCAGTTCATCGCCAACATCAACTACGTGGTGATCGCGGTGTTCGGCGGGTATCGGGTCGCGTCAGGCCTGCTCTCGCTCGGTGCGGTGACCGCCTTCATCCAGTACTCGCGCCAGTTCACCATGCCCCTCACCCAGATCGCCAGCCAGATGAACATGCTCCAGTCGGGCCTCGCCTCGGCCGAGCGCGTCTTCGAGCTCCTCGACGCCGAGGAGGAGGAGCCCGAAACAGCGCGTGACGGGGCCGAGCCCGCCCACGGCCCGGGCAGCGTGCGACTGGACAACGTCCGGTTCCGCTACGAGCGCGACGAGCCCCTGATCGAAGGGTTCAGCCTCGACGTGACCCCGGGCCAGACCATCGCCATCGTCGGCCCGACCGGCGCCGGCAAGACCACCATCGTGAACCTGCTCGTGCGCTTCTACGAGATCGACGGTGGCCACATCATCCTCAACGGCGTCGACTACCGCGACCTAACGCGCGACGAGGTTCGCGGCGCCTTCGGCATGGTCCTCCAGGACACCTGGATGTTCGCCGGCTCGATCCGCGACAACATCGCCTTCGGTCGACCCGGCGCCTCGGACGAGGACGTCGTCGCCGCGGCCCGGGCCGCCCACGTCGACGGCTTCGTGCGCACGTTGCCCGAGGGCTACGCCACGATCCTCGACGAGGACGCCTCCAATCTCTCCTCGGGCCAGAAACAGCTGCTCACGATCGCCCGGGCCTTCCTCGCCAACCAAAGCATCCTCATTCTCGACGAAGCGACGAGCAACGTCGACACCCGAACCGAAGTCCTCATCCAGGAGGCCATGGCGCGACTACGCCACGGCCGGACCAGCTTCGTCATCGCCCACCGCCTCTCGACGATCCGAGAAGCCAACACGATCATCGTCATGGACCACGGACGCATCGTCGAACAGGGCAGCCACGGCGAACTCATGGAGCACCGAGGGCTCTACTTCGAGTTGTACAACAGCCAGTTCAGCGAAGCCACCGCCTGAGTCGACGCCCACGCGGACCGTCGATCACCGCGACTCGAACCTGGTCGTTCGTGCCCATCGTCGCGACGCTTGCGTCACGCCACTGGCCCGGTGAACTCAGATCGCTCTGATGGCCCCCAAGGTGAAGACGAAACCCTTCCCGTCAGCCACGGTGCAGGTGACGCCAGACTTGGAGATCACGCAGGTGAACGGTCCCGACCTGACCATCGTGCCCGGGTTGAGGTCAGGTGTTCCCAAACCAGGGTTCGACCCGCACTGCACCCCGACGCACCTCTTGACGACGCCCGACGCCGAAAGAGTCGCGTGGTGGACCAGCTCCGTGGTGGCCGACATGCAGTAGGCCTGCGTGGACTGCATGGTCGCTGATTCCTTCACGCGGTGCACTAGCTCACAGGAGATTGATGGCGTCGGTGGTCCGAAGTAGGCGTTGAACTCGAAGTTCGGCAAAGTCGTCACGACCGTGGTGTTGATGACCACGCGTGACCTGCCCGCACCGTAGGCCGTACTGGGCACGCGTGCGACAACCGAGCCGACGACGAGGAAGGCGACGACGAACCTGACGTGCGACGACGCCACCACCCGAAACCAATGGCGCGGCGTTCCAGTCATCGGGCCAGACTACGACGCTCGCTGCGGCGCCTCGCGCGGTGAGGCCCACGGCTGCGTCGCACCTCGTGGGAACGCCGCGCCGACCACCAACGACGAACTAGGTCGACGCGTGGCTCGCGTCGGGCGACGTCGGCAGCCGATCGTTCGCAACGTCCTCCGTT
>JADGOK010000221.1 GCA_017882985.1 Acidimicrobiales bacterium | reverse complement strand
GTGCCGATGGTCCAATGGGACGAGCGATTGACGACCTACGAGGCCCAGAAATCCCTTTCTGACGCAGGAATGAAGGCGAAGTCACACCGCACGCGCGTCGACAGTGCCGCCGCGGTCATCATGCTGCAAAACTATATAGATGCTCTCTCTTCTTACTAGGCCCCTGGGTCGCGTTCTCGCGGCGGGGGTCGTCGTCATCCTCGCTGCACTGCTCTGGTTCATCCTGCAGATTTATCCAATCGGCGGTTCGGGAGCACTCGTCATCGTCACGGTCCATCAGGGCGACTCGATCGCGACGATCGCCAACGAGATGCACGCTGAGGGCGTCATCGGTTCACCCCTGGCCTTTCGTCTGGACACCACGTTGTTCGGTTCGATACAGGTGCAGTCGGGTTCGTACCAAATTGCCAAGAACTCTTCCTTCGCCCACGTGAAGGCGATCTTTGGGGCGCCTCCGAACGTCAAGGTCGTCGCGGTGACGCCGGGACTCACGTTGCACGAGGTGGCTCTGCAGATCCTCTCCGCCAAGGGCACGGGTTTCGCCGACACCTTCGTGGGCGACGCGGTCGCCGCTGCGAAGACCAGCCCGTATCGTCCGAACAACTCGCTCGAAGGCTTGCTCGGCATCGGCACCTACGTCATCAAACCAACGGACACGCCGAGCTCGCTCGTGCAACGGATGATGACCTCGTTTTCCAAGGAAGCGGCCTCGGTCGGCTTGACGCCGTCGACCACGATCAACGGCCTCAGCGCGTACCAGCTGATCATCGCGGCCTCCATTGTCGAAAAGGAGGGCTACTACGCGGTCAACATGCCCCAGGTGGCGCGCGTCATCTTCAATCGTCTCCAACGTGGACAAATGTTGCAGATGGATTCGACGGTCTGTTATCCACTCAACCTCGATCCCTGCCCGGCGACGGTGGCGCTCGAACAGTCCAATTCCCTCTACAGCACGTACAAGATTCCCGGACTGACACCCACGCCGATCTGCTCGGTGTCGACCGTAGCCCTCAACGCGGTGCTGCACGCGCCACCGGGATCGTGGCTCTACTTTGTGCTGATCAAACGCGATGGAACGATGGCGTTCGCCTCGACCTACAAGAAGCAGCTGGAGAACGAGGCTTTGGCGCGCCGCAACGGTGTCGGATGAGATGGCGCCTCGGGGTTGTGGGCTATCCGATCGATCATTCACTCACGCCCCAATTGCACGACCGAGCCCTGACGCTCTGCGGACTGCAGGGTTCGTCGCAGCGCATTGCGATGCCGGACGCTGATGCTGAGCAGTTGCGCGCGCTCATGGGGGAGCGTTTTGATGCCCTGTCGGTGACGATGCCGCTCAAGGAGACGGCGGCGTCGATCTGCGACGACCGCGACGCCGTGTCGGTGCGCACGGGCGTCGTGAACTCACTGCTCTGGCGCGACGGGCATGTGCACGGCGCAAGTACCGACGGGCCGGGATTTCTCGACGCACTGTTCGCGCAGTTCGAGGCAACGGTGGCCCAGATGAAGGTGCTCGTGCACGGCGCCGGGGGAGCGGCACGCGGGATCGTCGACGCCCTCGTGCACGCTGACGCTGGATTGGTCGTGGTCCACGGCCGGACCGCCGCAAACGTCGAGCGCCTGATCAACGCGCACGACAACGTCTTTGATGTCGAACACGAGGTCGAGCACTTTGACCTGGTCGTCAACGCCCAACCGGTGCACGCGCCCGCGCCGCTCGGTAGTGAAGTTCAGGGCGTCGACGCGGACACCATCGCCGTCGATATCACCTACGAGCCACGGATGTCACCCTGGCGCCAGTCGTACGAGGATATGGGCTGTCGTAGCGCCAACGGACTGGGCATGCTGGCCTACCAGGCCGCGTTGCAGGTGCGCTGGTGGTGGGGTCGCGACGTCGACGGCGCGAAACTGCTCGAGGTGATCGAGTGACCGACGCGTGGAGCGCGCTGACGGGGAAGTTCCGCTCGAAGGACTCGGTTGACTACACGCTGCTGTGGGGACTCATCGCACTCGGGGTGACCGGCGTCGCGATGATCTACAGCGCAACGCGCGAACCACTCCTCAACGCGGGTTACAACCCGCACTACTACCTCGAGCGTCAGGCGTTGTTCGTCGTGATCGGCATCGTGGCGATGTACGTCATCTCGCTCATTGACTACCGTCGCCTCGAGATTCTCGCGACGCCGCTCTACGTCTGTGCACTGCTCGGGCTCGCTGGAGTCTTCTTGCTTGGCCAAAGTGCCCTCGGGGCGCAACGCTGGTACAACCTCGGCTTCGTGCAGGTCCAACCCAGTGAGTTCACGGTGCTCATTCTCATCCTGGCGGTGGCGACGTACTGTCAGCGCCGTCCCGAAGGCCTGGCGATGTACGACGTCGTGCGCATACTCGTCATGGGTGGCGTGCCGCTGCTCATGATCGTCCTCCAGCCCGACCTCGGCACCTCGATCATCATCATCTTGACGGTGGCGGCGATGATGGTCGTGGCCGGCGTCCCTCCACGGTTCATGAGCTTTCTCGCGGTCGCCGGATCTGCGGCGGTCGCGGCGGCGGTCTACCTCAAGCTGTTGCACAAGTACCAGATCGACCGGTTCATCTCGTTCTTCCACCAGAACTCCACCGATCCGAACCTGCAGCGGCTCATCTACGAGGTCAATAACGCCAAGAGCGCGATCGGATCGGGCGGCGTGCGCGGCGCGGGACTCTTTCATGGTCTCCAGACCGTGCTCGGCTACGTCCCCGAGCAGCGCACCGACTTCATCTTCACCGCGATCGGCGAGCAACTCGGCTTCATTGGTTCGAGTCTGATCATCACCCTGCTCGCTTTCGTGGCGTTTCGGATGTTCATGATCGGAAAGAACGCGAAGGACACGATGGGTCGGGTCCTCTGTCTCGGAGTGTTCATCTTCTTCTCTTTCAGTTGCTTCGAGAACATCGGCATGACGATGGGCATCATGCCCGTCACCGGCATCCCGTTGCCGTTCCTCAGTTACGGAGGTTCGGCGGCGCTCGTCTTCTTCTGCGCCGGAGGACTGGTGCTTTCCGTGTCGCGGCGTACGAGCAATTAGCCTGAGGGTGCCATGAGTGACGACGAAGCAGTCTCGGACCACGACCACGTTCGCGTGGACGAGGAGACTTCGTCATCCGCCGCTGAAGAAGCGCCCCCGGTAGATCTCGCGGCGCTCGCGACCGACGGGCATCAGAGCGCGCACGACGTCACGTTCGTGCTGATGAGCGCCGAATCGGTCACGTTCGATCTGGCTGAC
>JADGOK010000007.1 GCA_017882985.1 Acidimicrobiales bacterium | reverse complement strand
GAGAAGCCCGTCGCCACGTGGTGGATCCCACCGCTCTTCACGATGACGAAGATCGAGAAGATCAGTACGACCGTGATCGAAATCATCGCCAGCGCGAGTTGCATGCGCGTCGAAAGCGCGACACCGAGGAACATCACGACCGCGACCAGTGCGAAGAGCAGGATGTCCCAGACGATCTGGGGGAAGGGCGCACGACTGAACTCACTCTGGATCGTGTCGTGGATGGTGCCACCGATCATCGGCAGAATGCCCGCACCCAACGCCAGGATCCCCGCGTAGTAGAGCCACCCCGCGGCGGTGCCCACTCGCCCACCGAGTCCGTCGGTCACGTAGTCGTACAGAGAGCCGGCCGCCTGGATCTTTCGTGTGTACTCAGCGACGATCCAGCCGAGTCCGATAACGCCAATCGCCGCGATCAGCACGGCGAGTGGTGCAGCGCCACCAGCACCGTTGCCCGTAGCGGAGATGATACCCACGACAAGTGGCACGAGAAAGGCAATGGAAAAGACCGGACCCATTAGACCAACGGACTGGGCGATCGTGTCGATGAGCGTCAGTTTCTTCTTGCCACCCAGCGTGGTCTTTTTCACTTTGTCCCCTGCCATGATTCCCCCCGGAAAGTGCTGACGTGTAACGCGACCCTCTTGGCCGTCGCGTAACCGTACGGGTTCGAACGACCGACGTCAAGCACTCTTCGCCGAGGAACTGAGAATTCGCTTCCTAGGCGACGCGGCGACCCGCCTCGCGCACCAACCATTGGAACGTCGGGTCGGGCTTCTCCAAGAGTTCGGGATGCCACTGCACGGCGAGCAGCCGACCGTCGGGCGTTTCAAAACCTTCGACGACACCATCGGACGCGCTCGCCGAGATGATCAACCCCTCCCCCACCCGCGCCACCGTCTGATGGTGCAGAGAGTTGACGGGCCACGACGCCGGCAACAGTGACGCGGTGAGCGTGTTGGGAACGACCTGCACCTCGTGGGTCGGCTTGCGTCCATCGACGTCCCACTGCGGGTGACCAACGCCCTCGTCGATCTCGACGTGCTGGTTGAGCGTGCCACCAAAGGCCACGTTCACCAGTTGAAAGCCCCGACAAATGGCAAGAATCGGCACTGAAAGCTCGCGGGCCGCGCCGAGAAGTTCCATCTCCCACTCGTCACGATCACGCTCAAGTTGACCCAGCTGCGAATGCGGTTCAGCACCGTAGTGTGCGGGATCGAGGTCCGCTCCCCCACTGAGGACGAGTCCGTCAAGGCGGTTCACGATGCCACCGACGTCGCCGTCGCGCGTCAGTTCGACCGGCAAACCACCGGCCGCCGCGACTGATTTCGGATAATCCGAAAAGTGCAGGTCAAAGGTCAGTTCGCTCATCGCGGGTGGCACGTTCGACCCAAGGAACGACGCCGGCCAGCGACGGCCCGTGAGTCCGATCAGTGGTTTACCCATCGTCAAATTGTACGGCTTGACGCGTCGCTGTGCTGTAATGGCAAAGTCGTTTGGCTACGAACTTCCGCACCGGGCAAGGATCCTATGGCTTCGCCACTGCAAGACATCACATCGCACGACACCTACGTGAGCGGCGTACCCCACGAATCGTTCGCCTATCTGCGCGCCAACGACCCGGTCCATTGGACCGAGGAGACCGACGGAGGTCGGGGCTTCTGGAGCGTCACTCGACACGCCGACGTGCTGATGGCGAGTCGCACCACCGAGATCTTCTCGAGTCGTCTCGGCATCCGTCTCGAGGATATGGACGCCGAGGAGACCGAAGCGCGCCGCACCTTGATGGAGATGGACGCGCCCGAGCACACTAGGCTTCGCCGACTGGTGAGTCGACCCTTCGCGCCCAAATCCGTCAATGCCTACGAGGACGCCGTGCGGGAAATCGCGGTGCAAATTCTCGACTCACTGAAGGGACGCGACGAGTTCGACTTCGTGCGCAGCGTCGCACGTGAGTTGCCAATGCGCATGCTCGGACGACTCTTGGGCCTACCCGACGACGACCTCGAATGGCTCGTCCAGCGCGGCGACGCGTTGATTGGCAACACCGACTCGGACTTCACCGACTACGTTGTTGACCAGGTCGACACGTCGGACTACCGTCTCTTGCCCTTTCGAAGCCCGGTGGCTCTCGAGATCTTCGAATACGCTTCCCAGGCCCTCGCTGAGCGACGTCTCGTGCCGACCCACGACGTGCTGTCAGCGCTGCTCGAACCGACCGCCGACGGCGACACGCTCGATGACTTGGCGCTCAAGAACTTCTTCACGCTCATGGTCGCCGCCGGCAATGACACCACCCGGTACTCGATGACCGCTGGGCTGCTGGCGCTCATCGAACGCCCCGAGATCTACGAACGGATCCCGAGCATGACGATTGAAGAGCGAAAGTCCCTGGTCGAAGAGATGTTGCGTTGGTCGTCGGTGACGATGCATTTTCGCCGCACCGTCACTCAAGACACCGAGTTGGGGGGCCGGGAGTTAAGGGCTGGCGACAAGGTGGTGCTCTGGTTCACTTCGGCCAATTTCGACGAGAGTCACTTCGAGAGCCCTGACGAGTTTCGTGCTGACCGCGCGCCGAACGACCACGTGGCCTTTGGCCTGCACAGTCCGCACCTCTGTCTCGGTGCTCACCTCGCACGCTTGGAGATGCGTGTCATCTTCGAAGAGATCGTGGCTCGCTGGTCAACGGTCGAGCTGAACGGCCCGCCCGAGCGCCTCCGTTCGAATTTCATCTGCGGCATCAAGGTGCTGCCGGTGAAGGTGACCTGGCGTTAGAGGAAGGGCAGGTATTCCCGAATCTCCCAGTCGGTCGTCGCGGCGAGGTAGCGCTCCCACTCCGTACGCTTGACCGCGACGTGTTGGGCGACCAGGTCCGCGCCGACCGCGTTGACGAGGTCAACGTCGGCCTCGAGCTCGTCCAATGCTTCTTTGAGTGAGGAGGGCACGCCCACGGTCGCGTCAATCGTGTCGAGTCCGTTGCCTCCCTCAGCGGGACCAGGTTCAACACTCTGGGTGAAGCCCAGCAACGAGGCTTGCAGGACAGCGGCAATGGCGGTGTGCACGACTGCGGCACCGTCACTGAGTCGGTGCTCGAGGCGCGCCGCCGCTCCACGCTCGCCCGGGACACGAATCGTCGCGCCGCGGTGGTCGTAGCCCCAGTTCGCCCAGTACCCCGACAGCGACGCTGGCCGCAGCCGCTTATAGGCGTTGACCGTTGGCGCGCAGAGCCCGGACATACTGCGGTGGTGGGCCAGGAGGCCGCCAATGCAAAAACGCGCCAGGTCCGAGAGTCCGTCGGGCTTGGCTTCGTCGTTGATCGCGTTCTCTCCGTCGCCGTCGAGGAATGAAAAGTTGATATGCAGTCCCGATCCGCCGCGATCGGAGATCGGCTTTCCCATGAAGCTCAACACCAGACCGAAACGGTGCGCCACCTCGCGCGCCAGGACCTTGAACAGAAATCCGTCGTCGGCGGCCTGCAGAGCGTCGCTGTAGCGCAGCGTGAACTCGAACTGTGGCGAGTCGTACTCGGAGTTCACTGACTCGAGAGGAATCTGTGCGTCGTGACACGCTTCCCAGATAGCGTCGACCAATCCGAAGGGGTCGACGCTGGGACCCGTGCCGTAGACGAAGGCGCCAGGTGTCTCGAGCGGCTTCCAGCCACCTTCTCCGTCGGGCGTGAAGATGTACGCCTCGAACTCCATTCCAACCTGAGGTTCATAGCCGAGGAGTCGCCAGTCGGCCACGGCCTTTCGCAGTGCCGTGCGCGGCGAGACACTGAACGGTTCGCCGTGACGGGTGAGGTCGGCGACGACCACCTTGGTGTTCTTCTCCCAGCTCGGGCGCAGGTCCGCAACGTCGAACTTTGCATCGAAATCCGGCAGTCCTTCACTCCAGTAACTGCCCACCGTCTCGGGGGTCATTCCGCGGTCGTAGCCCAGAGCCCACGTACCGGTGCAGTGGTGCGAGCCGTTCTGGGCCAAACTCGCCGGCACGTACTTTCCCCTCGCGAGTCCGAGGTGATCGGGCCACAGCACGCGCACGCGCTCATACGATTCGCTCATCTCCGCCTCCTGGTGACTTTTGCGAAAGTAGCACGGCTGAACCGCTGCGGTTTGTAAAGTGAATGAATCATTTGATATCAAACGATTTACGGAGGGTCCTTGGAGTATCGACGAATTTTGCTCGATGGCAATGTCGTTGAGGTGACGCGCACGGGCGACACGCTCGTGGCTCCCGACGGCCGCTACGTGAACGCCGCGTACGCGACGCACCTGGCTCCGTCGGCCCCTACGAAGATCCTCTGCTGCCACTTGAATCACGTCTCTCGCGTCCGCGAGTTCGGTATCGAGCTACCGCCGGCACCCACGTGGTTCCAAAAGCCCGTCTCGGCGCTCAACGCCCACGGCGGCGCCGTCGTGCGTCCAGCCAACTGCCATTACTTGAACTACGAAGGCGAAGTCGCGATCGTCATCGGTCGCACGGCGCGCAATATCGAGATGAAAGACGCCGCTGAGTACATTGCGGGCTACACGATCGCCAATGATTTCGGGCTTCACGATTTTCGCGACACCGATGCCGGCTCGATGCTGCGCGTCAAAGGCGCCGACACGCTCTGTCCCGTCGGCCCCGGGCTCGTAACGGACTGGGACTTCCGCCACAAGTCCCTGCGTACGATCGTCAACGGAGACGTTCGCCAAGACGGATCGACCGACGAAATGGCGTGGGACATGCACTATCTCGTCGCCGACATCGCCCGACTCATCACGCTCGTGCCGGGCGACATCCTCTTGACGGGCACGCCAGCAAATTCGCGGCCGGTCGAACCGGGCGACGTGGTGTCCGTCGAGATCGAAGGCCTCGGCGTTCTCACGAACCACGTCGTCGCTTCGCCCGAGCCCGTCAGCGACGAAGTCGGAGCCCAACCCACCGCGACCGAAGAAGTCCTTTCGACTGCTCTCGGTGGCGAATGGGAATTTCGTGGACAACGACGACCGCAGCCCACGGACCGATCGGCTTTGCCGTTTCCACGCGTGCCTCCCCGGTTCTCGTCGTGAGCGCGCAGCGCGTCTCGGTCGGCGGCATTGAAGTCGATACCCGTCACTTCATCAACGGTGTGCGCGTCAGTTCACCGACGACGTTCGAAGACCGCTCCCCCCTCGACTGGAGCTTGAAACTCGCCGACGTCTCACGGGGCGGTGCCGGGGAAGCCGACGCCGCCATCAGTGCTGCCATCGCCGCCTTCCCCGCGTGGGCGGCACTGTCGTCTGACGAGCGCCAGATCTACCTCTACCGACTCGCCGATCTCATTGACGCCAACGTCGAGCGGATCGCGACGGTCGAGTGCCTCGACATGGGAATGCTCGAAGAGAGTCTTCGCCTTCGCGTCATTGGCCGTGGCGCTCGGAACTTTCGCGCCTACGCCGATCTCGCGGCCAACTATCACGCGCGCCAGTGGGATTCCAATACCACGCACAACACGGTGTTGAGGATGCCGGCCGGCCCGACCGTGGTCATCACGCCGTGGAACGCCCCCTTCATGCTGTCAACGTGGAAGTGCGCTCCGGCCCTCGCGGCCGGCAACACCGTGGTCTTGAAGCCAGCGGAGTGGTCACCCCTCAGCTGCTCACTCTTGATGGATCTCGTCAGCGAAGCCGACTTTCCCCCGGGTGTCTTCAATGTCGTCCAGGGGCTGGGCGAGGAAGTCGGCGCAGCACTCGTCAGTGACCCGCGGGTGCGACGCATCTCCTTTACCGGATCCCCCGAGACCGGACGACGTATCGGCGTCGCCGCCGCGAAAAACCTCGTTCCCTTCACGGCCGAACTCGGCGGCAAGGGGCCGTTCATCGTCTTTGCCGACGCCGACCTCGACGCCGCGGTCGAGAAGGCCGCCCTCATGTACGACGACGCGGGGCAGGTCTGTCTCGCCGGCACGCGACTGATCGTCGAAGACTCCGTGCGCGACGAGTTCCTCGCGCGCTTCACTGTGGCGACCGAACGCCACGTGCTGGGTGACAGTCGCGATCCGAAGACCACCATCTCGCCACTCATTCATCCCGACCACTTGGCTCGAGTCGAGGGATTCGTCGAGCGCGCCATCGGCGCCGGCGACCACGTGGTCTTTGGCGGCACGCGACTTCGCGACGACGGGCTGTGGTTCACCCCCACGCTGATCGAGCCGCATTCGAACGACGCCGACATCGTCCAGCACGAGGTCTTCGGCCCGGTGCTGACCCTCCAGACCTTCTCGAGCGAGCAAGAGGCCGTGGACCTCGCGAATTCGACACCGTACGGCCTTTCGGCCCTGATCTTCACGAGTGTCCGTGAGCGTGCCGATCGGGTGGGTGAGGCGATTCGCGCGGGCACCATCTGGGTGAACAGCTTCCTGATCCGAGACCTCACCGCTCCCTTCGGCGGGACCGGCGTGAGCGGCATCGGACGAGAGGGCGGCGACTACGCCCTGGATTTCTACAGCGACCTGAAGACCTATCAAGTAAAGGAGGGCACCACCAATGGGTGAAATTGTTGGCGCAGCAGTTGTCGCCCACGTGCCCACGATCGTCCTGCCGGACGAACAGCGACGAGCACTCAATGACGGCAAGGAGAGCACGCTGTACACGGGTCTGCACCACCTGAAACGCGAAGTCTTCGACCGGCTCAAGCCCGACCTCGTCATCGTGTTCGACAGTCACTGGTTTACAACTGTCGAATTCGTCATCACCGCCCACGAGCGCCGACTCGGCTTCTTTACGTCAGAAGAATTGCCCCGGGGCATGTCCAGTGTGCCCTACGACGTGGCCGGTGACCCGGAGTTCGCACTATTGGTCGGGCTCATCGCCGACGCCACACCGGACTGCTGGATAACGCCGATTGACAACGAGCACCTGCCGATCACGTACGCGACGACGAATCTGCTGCGCTTCTTGCAGGGTGACGAAGCGTGGATCTCCGTCAGCCTCTGTCAGACGGCTGAACCTGCGGACTTCGCGGCGGTCGGTCGCGTCATCGCCCAGGCCGTCGCCGAGAGCGATCTGCGGGTGGTGCTGTTGGCCTCGGGCGCACTGAGTCACACGTTTCACACGCTGCGCACTCTTCGCCAACACGAGGCCGGCGGCGAAGAACACATCTTCTCGCCGGGTGCGCGCGACGCGGATCACGGCGTCATCGACGCGTGGCAGCGAGGTGATCACGCGAGTGTGCTCAATGAGCTGAGCACGTTCATGACATTCAAACCGGAAGGCCGCTTCGGTCACTACCAGATCATGGCGGCCGCGCTCGGCGGCGTCGACTGTGTCGCTCCCGGCACATTATTCTCCGAGTACGAGAACGCCATCGGCACCGGGCAGGTGCACGTCTGGTTCGAGCGACCCGACGACGGCTGGACGAAGGAGAAAGCATGAGCATGCGCGGACTGCCGTTTCCCCGAACAGCCAGTGGGCGCGCGTCGCTCCTGCCACCCTTGCCGTGGCACTACGTGGGCGACCTCCTCACGGTCGAGTACCGCACCGATCCTTCGGCGATCGCGAATCTGCTGCCTGACGGTGTGTCGCTCGCCCACGACGACGAAGACCCTGGTGCGGTCGCGTTCATCTGGGCCGACTGGCAGAGCTGCGGTGACGACGGCACGGAACTCCTCGACCCGGTTCGCTCGCAGTACAAGGAAGCCTTCGTGGTCGTGCGCTGCCGCTACGGCGGTGAGCTCTACAGCCGCTGTGTCTTCATCTGGGTGGACAAGGACTATGCGCTCGTGCGCGGTTACCTCCAGGGCTATCCGAAGAAGTTGGGTTCCATTCACCAGACCCGTCCCGTCACTCTCGGCAAAGTGGGACCCCGCCTCGAAACCGGCGGCGTGTTCGGCATGACCCTCGCCGCCAGTGACCGACGTCTCGCCCAAGCGACGGTCACCCTGAGCGGCCCGTCGCCGACGAACGGATTCGTCAACGGACACGCGATGCTGCATCACCGTTGGTTCCCCGGCATCGAACTCGACGGCCGCGACAGTGTGGCCGAAGTCGTCACCATGTCGGGTACGAACGTCGAACTCGGTCCGGCGTACGCCGGCACAGCGACACTCGAACTCTTCGACTCACCGAGTGAAGAATTGCTCTCCATTGCTCCTCAAGAGATTCTCGGGGGCTATTTTCGCAGTGTCGCCACCACGTTCGCCGGTGGGCGGACCCTCGAGGCCTAGACGTGTCAAGAAAGATCGCCAGTTCCCACCAAACCGTGGTGTTGGCGGCGGAACGTGACATCCGCAGTCGCCTTCGAGGTCATCATCTTGATTTCACCGCCATGAGTGCCGTCTCGAACATCTACCGGTCGGGCTCGGCGGTGCGCAACCACATGGAGCGAACCGTGCTCGACGCCTATGACCTCAGCTGGGTCGCGTTCACGGTGCTGTGGGTGCTGTGGATCTGGGGCGAGCAAGAGACGGGTCACGTTGCCCAGGAAGCGGGCGTGTCCAAAGGCACGCTCACCGGCGTCTTGAAGACCCTCCAAACGCGCAAACTCATCCGGCGCATCCCTCACACCAAAGATCGCCGTCGCGTCTCTGTGGCATTGAGCCGGCCCGGCGAACGGCTCATCGAGAATCTGTTCCCAGAGTTCAACCGGCACGAGACGTTGGCCGTCGGTGCACTTTCTTCGAGTGAGCAACGAGAACTCGCACGACTGTTGCGCCTCGTGCTCGGTCACATCAGCGATGTTGATACGGTGCAGGAACAGACCCCCTAGATAACCAACTGCACATCGTTCCATTGCGCCCTTCAAACAGCAGCACCCTGCGCCGCGGCGAGGATCTCGTACTCCTTTGGGCGCAACCAGAGCTCCGCGGCCGGGAATTGGAAATAGCCACTCTTCTCCGCTCGTGACATTTCAGAAAGTGCGCCCGGCGGAAGCGTGCTCCTTATCCTCTTGGGCCTTCCGGTTACCAGACTGCGTTCAAGGATGACGACATTCCTGTTCGTGACCACCACCCCCACGGGGCGGACGATGAACGAGAAGATGAGGAACCAAATGAGAAATCCCGGAACGACCGCTGCCTTTACCACCGCGACAAGGAAGACGGTAAAGACGACGGCCCCAATCACGATTTGTTGACGGGTCTTGCGCGGATCCGGTCCGACCTGTCCTATGCCGTAGGCCAATGCCGCACCGTCACCAACGATCGCTCCGGAGATCTTCAATCCCTTTTCACGATTTCGATTGCTCAGTGCCATTGACCATTCTCTCCTGTGTTGCCGACCTGCGGCGTCGGAACACAGTAACCCCCGCCGCCAAGGCGACCCGACATCTGACGGAGGGCGACTAACGCAGCGCGGCGTCTTCGGTTGAGACCAAGTGACGTGCGGCGCGTGCTTCGTCGACCCGTGAGACCGGCGTCGTCTGCGGGGCGCGATGGAGCGAGTCGGGATCGTCGATTGCGCGCTGGGCAATTCGCTCAACCGCTTCGGCAAGTGCTTCGAGCGTTTGGAGACTCTCGGTCTCGGTCGGCTCGAACATCAGGGCCTCGTCGACGATCAATGGGAAGTAGACCGTCGGTGAGTGAAACCCCTCTTCCAGCAGCGCCTTGGCGACGTCAAGACCACGCACGCCGTACTTCGCCTTCAGTGGCGTCGCGGTAAGGACGCACTCGTGCATGCAGGTTCGGTCGTAC
>JADGOK010000220.1 GCA_017882985.1 Acidimicrobiales bacterium | reverse complement strand
GATCAGACGAACTCAATGCGCGCCATCGGGGCGTTGTCACCCTGACGCGGCCCGAGCTTCAAGATTCGCGTGTAGCCGCCCGGGCGCTCCACGTAGCGAGGAGCAATCTCGGTGAAGAGCTTGTGCGTCATGTCCTTGTCGCGGATGAACGCGACGACGCGACGCTGCGCGTGTACCGATCCCTCCGGCGAGTTCTTCGCGGCGGTCACCACCTTTTCGACAATGGGGCGCAGCGCCTTGGCCTTGGCCTCGGTCGTCACGATGGACTCGGCCGCGATCATCGAGGCGACGAGGTTGCCCATCATCGCCTTCTGGTGTGCGCTGTCGCCACCGAATCGCTTGCCCTTGGTGGGAGTGCCGCGCATGCTTAGTCCTCTACTCGAAGCGACAGACCGCGCTCGTCGAGACGGTCGGTGACGTCCTTCAGCGACGTCGCGCCGAAGTTGGTGATCGAGGTGAGGTCGCGCTCGGTGGCGTTGATGAGCTGAGCGATCGTGTTGATACCGGCCCGCTTGAGGCAGTTGCGCGAACGCTCGGTCAGTCCTAACTCTTCGATGCGGATGTCCAGCTCACTCGCGGCGGCCTGGGCCGTGCCCACGTCACCCAACTCGAGCGCGGGTGCCTCCTCGTCGAAGTTGCCGATCAGCTCGACCAACGAACCGAGCGTCTTGCCGGCCGAAGCCAACGCCTCGCGCGGACTGATGGAGCCGTCGGTCTCAATGTCGATCACCAGACGGTCGAAGTCCTTGGACTGCTCGACGCGAACGGGCTCGATCTCGAAACTCACGCGGCGCACGGGGGTGAAGATGGCGTCGAGGGGGATGACGCCGATGGTCGACGATCCCTTGTTGCCTTCGGCGCCGACGTAGCCCTTGCCGCGCTCGACGGTCAACTCGAAGCTGAGGTTGCTCCTCGCGTTGGTCAGGTACGCGAGGTGCAGGTCACCGTTCAAGATCTCCACGTCCGCGGTCGTCGAGAGGTCCGAGGCGATGACGGGTCCTTCACTGCGCTTGTCCATGCGCAACGTGACGGGCTCGTCACTGTGCACGATGAGCAGCAGGTCCTTCAGGTTCAGACAGATGTCCTGGACATCTTCCTTCACCCCTTCGATCACGCCGAACTCGTGCAGCACCGCGTCGAACTTCACGCGCGTCGCCGCAGCACCGGGGATCGACGACAGGAGCGTGCGGCGAAGCGAGTTGCCCAGCGTGTGCCCGAAGCCGGGGTCGAGGGGACCGATGCCGAAGGACTGACGATTGTTGAGCTCGTCACCGAGGGCTTCGATAGTGGGTCGTTGGATGATCAACATGGGGACTCCTTAAATTCTTTCGGTCGTTCGATTACTTGGAGTACAGCTCGACAATGAGCTGTTCTTTGATCGATTCGTCGATCTGTTCGCGTTGGGGCACGACGCGCACGGTCACGGCGAAACGGTTCTCGCCGATCTCGAGCCAACCCGGAACCGTGCGGTCCAGGATGTCGAGGTTGCGCTTGACGTTGAAGTTCTCGCGGGTCACGTTCTTCAACGCGACCACTTCGCCGGGGCGAACGCGGTACGAGGGGATCGTGACGCGCTTGCCGTTGATGGTCACGTGACCGTGACGCACCAACTGGCGGGCCTGGGAACGTGACGCGCCCCATCCGGCACGGTAGGCGACGTTGTCGAGGCGCAGTTCGAGGAACTGCAAGAGATTGGTGCCGGTGATGCCGGGGCGGCGACTGGCCTCTTCGTAGAGGTTGCGGAACTGCTTTTCCAGAATGCCGTAGATGCGTCGCGCCTTCTGCTTCTCACGAAGCTGGGTCAGGTACTCAGAACCTTGACGTTGACGGTCGCGCCCGTGCATGCCGGGCGGAAAGGCGCGGGTCTGACGGTCCGAGTTCTCTGACACGGGGCACTTCAGCGTGAAGCAGCGCTCACCCTTCAGGTATAGCTTGGTGCGCTCACGGCGACAGAGTCGGCACACGGGTCCGGTATAACGAGCCATTTCTTTCCTTAGCCTCGACGACGCTTCTTGGGGCGACAGCCGTTATGGGGTAGTGGGGTGACGTCCTTGATGGCGACGACTTCAATGCCAGCGGCGGCGAGCGAACGAATCGCGGTCTCGCGACCAGAACCCGGACCTCGCACCAGCACGTCGACCTTCTTCACGCCATGTTCCATGGCCGCGCGCGCACACTTCTCCGCCGCGAGCTGCGCGGCGAAGGGCGTTGACTTACGCGAGCCCTTGAAACCGACGTTGCCCGAAGAGGCCCACGCCAGCACGTTGCCCTCGGGGTCGGTGATCGACACGATCGTGTTGTTGAACGAACTCTTGATGTGCGCAACTCCGAAGGCGATGTTCTTGCGCTCCTTGCGACGACCCTTGCGGGCCGTGGTCGGCTTTGCCATTACTTCGTTACCTTCTTCTTGCCAGCGACAGTGCGCTTGGGTCCTTTGCGCGTGCGCGCGTTGGTGCGGGTGCGCTGTCCACGGACTGGAAGTCCCTTCCGGTGACGGATTCCCTGGAGACAGTTGATCTCCATCTTGCGCTTGATGTCCTGGGCGACGTCGCGACGAAGATCACCTTCGACGGTGACGTTCTGATCGATGTAGGCGCGCAACTTGTTGACGTCAGCCTCGGTGAGGTCCTTCACGCGGATCGACTCGTCAACACCGGTCGCGGCGCAGATCTGCTCGGCGATCGTGGTACCGACTCCGAAAATGTACGTAAGAGCGATCACCGTTCGCTTGTCGCGTGGGATGTCTACTCCGGCAATACGGGCCATGTTCTTCCTCTCCTAGCCCTGACGCTGCTTGTGACGCGGGTTCTCACAGATCACGCGGACGTGACCGGCCCTGCGAATGACTTTGCACTTCTCACACATGGTCTTGACGCTGGCGCGAACCTTCATGTCTTTTCTTTCTCGACTCTTGGAACTTGAGTTATTTGTAGCGGTAGGTGATGCGACCGCGGGTCATGTCGTAGGGCGTAATCTCCACCTGGACCTTGTCGCCGGGCAAGATACGAATGCGGTGCATGCGCATCTTTCCCGAGCTGTGCGCGAGGACGGTGTACCCGTTCTCCAACTCGACGCGGAACATGGCGTTGGGTAGTGGCTCGACAACGGTTCCCTCAACGGTGAACGCGTCTTCCTTTGGCTTACTCAGGTTCTTTCTCCTTGTTACGGCACTACGGGACGTGGTGGAGCAAAATCTCCTCCACGGATGGACCTCTCGGGCGAGCCAAGAGGTCGGCTGACCATTCTACCGAATTTTCCCGCGAACGCAAAAGAC
>JADGOK010000219.1 GCA_017882985.1 Acidimicrobiales bacterium | reverse complement strand
GCCGAGTCCGACCCGCGAGCCCTTGGTCAGGGCCACGTCGCTGCGATCGCGCAGCTCCTGGGCCATCGTTCGCGCGTGCTTGTGCATCCAGAAGGTCATGTACGTCAGGACGGTCGCGGCGATGACGTACGTGATCGTCTCGAAGTACGTCTGCACGTTGGAGCCGTCGTAGTGCTTGATCAAGAAGTACGCAGCGACGCCACCGACGAAGATCAAGACGAAGGCCGCGCCGACACCCAGGTAGACGTCGCGGAAGTATCGTCGTTGGTCGATCTGCTTGAGGTACGACAGCAAGATCGCCACGATCATCGATGCTTCGATCCCTTCACGAAGGAAGATGACAA
The DNA here is from genome assembly GCA_017882985.1 of Acidimicrobiales bacterium. Lineage (GTDB taxonomy): Bacteria > Actinomycetota > Acidimicrobiia > Acidimicrobiales > RAAP-2 > RAAP-2. The sequence continues at coordinate 2,938 of JADGOK010000219.1, read as the reverse complement.
AAGTGGGAATCACCGTGCTACCTCAGCGTTTCGTCGCGGTTCATCACTCCGTCAGGCTAACGGGCAGTGCTCGGGAGGCCACCATATGACGAGCCGAGCGCCGAGGCGCACGTGCTCTTGCTAGTGGTCACCGAGTAGCAGGGCGTACGCCCTTTCGGGAACGACGTCGGCCAGTCGAACCAGCGCTCGGTAGCCGACTTCGGCCGGACCTCTCGCATCGTTTTGCATGAGATTGGCCATGATGCTCAGCAGTTCGCGCATCAGGGGCTCGATGCGCATGCCCACGCCCACGCACGCCGCCAAGATCTTCGGTTCGGAGATGACGCGCACGAACGCGCGCGCGACCTTGTAGTACTCGCCGTAGGCCTGACCCAGTCGCTCGTCGTAGAGCGAGAGGAGCGACGAGTCGTCGTGGAGCAACGCTTCGCCGAGTACTCCAGCGGCGAGTCGTCCCGATTCGTAGCCGTAGGCGATGCCCTCACCGTTGAAAGGGTTCACGGTGCCGGCCGCGTCGCCGATCGTGAGCGTGTTCGCGCCGACGTGCGGTCCGAGCGCGAGACCCATGGGCAGGCGCCCTCCCGTGGGCGGACCACAACAGGTCTTGTCGTTGAGCCCCCACGCGTCAGCCGTCTGGGCGACGAAGTACTCCTGGAGCTTGGTGGTGTTGACACCCTTCCACGCGCCACCGGTGGAGAGAAGACCCACGCCGACGTTCACGCGACCGTCGCCAAGGGGAAAGATCCACCCGTAGCCCGGCACGACGTCCCCTTTGGGGTCGCGGATGTCGAGGTGCGAGTCAATCCAGGGTTCGTCGTGACGATCGCTCGTGTAGTAGCCGCGAAGCGCCATGCCCATGGGCCAGGAACGATTGCGCGTCGTGCCAAGTTCTCGGCCCAGTCGCGAGTTCTGTCCGTCGCCGACGACGAGGTAGCGACCTCGGATCGGCGCGGTCGTGCCCGTTTCCTTTTCCTTGACGAGGACACCGCTCGCCCCCTTGAGGCCGCCGTCGACCGCGTCCGTCGCGTCGAGCAGTTCCAGCGCCTCGACGCCGTTGAGTAACGTGGCGCCTTCGCGTTGCGCTTCTTTGGCGACCAGTCCGTCGAGGTTGAAGCGGGTGATCGTGTAGCCGTAATTGGGAAAGACCGGGTGGTCGGGCCAGTTCATCTCGACTGAGGCACCGAAGCCGAAGCCCCGCAGCCCCTGGTAACGGTGAGCGTTCGGCGCGACTGTCGGTTCGAGGCCCATCTGGGCGAGCTGGTGCACTGCTCGTGGCGTTAGTCCGTCGCCGCAGGTCTTCTCACGAGGGAACTGTTTCTTCTCAATGAGGCAGACCGACCAACCGGCACGGGCGAGCCAGTAGGCGCAGGCCGAGCCCGACGGACCGGCACCGACGATCACGACGTCGAAGGTCGTCGGTTTTGAAATCATTTCGCTGAGACTTTGCACCGAGCCAGCCTAGGTCGAACGTCCTGGACCTCATCTCCGTTTTCGGTCCTGTGGCGTCTGGTAGAAATAGAGGTCGTGGACCAGTACTTACCAATACTGGGACTCCTGATTCTCGGAGTGTTGTTCGCTTCAGGGTCGCTCGTGATGTCGTCGTTGGCGGCTCCGCGAAAGCGACCCTCGGACGCGAAGTTGGCACCGTACGAGTGCGGGATCGTCCCCGAAGTAGAGCCACCGCTACGGTTCCCGGTGCGGTTCTACCTCGTGGCAATGATCTTCGTGATCTTCGACATCGAGATCGTGTTCATGTACCCCTTCGCGGTCGTGTTCCGCCAGCTCGGCCTGTTCGGTCTCGTCGAAGTACTGGCGTTCTCACTCACTGTCTTCGCCGCGCTCTTGTTCCTCGTGAGCGAGGGCGCCTTATCGTGGGGGCCGGTGAAGCACTTGACGCCGGGTATGCCGGCGCGTACGAGCTCGTCGACCATCGTGCGCATCGGCGCAGACCCCGAACAGGCGGCCTGAGTGGCGCTCGAAGATCTCCAGCACAATTTTCTCACCGGACAGATCGAAGACCTCGCGCGATGGGCGCGTCGCGCGTCGGTGTGGCCCGCGTCGTTCGGTCTGGCGTGCTGCGCCATCGAGATGATGGCGACCGGCGGCGCCGACTTCGACATTTCGCGCTTCGGCATGGAGGTCTTTCGTAACTCGCCACGTCAGGCCGACCTGATGATCGTCGCCGGGCGCGTCAGTCAGAAGATGGCGCCGGTGCTTCGCCAGGTCTACGACCAGATGATGGAGCCCAAGTGGGTCATCTCGATGGGCGTGTGCGCCTCGACGGGCGGACTGTTCAACAACTACGCCATCGTCCAAGGTGTGGATCAGATCGTGCCCGTCGACGTGTACGCACCGGGCTGTCCACCGAGCCCCGAGACGCTGATGCACGCGATCTTGACGCTGCACGAGCAGATCCGCACCGGAGAGATCATGAAGCGTCGCCACGAAGGCCGTCCCGTCTCGGTCGACAGCGCGCAGAGCCCCTGGACACCCGACGTGCCAGTGGCGGTAAGGATGGGAACGCCGAAGTGACCTCCCTCGCCCCCTTGGCCCCCCCGGGCGTGCTGACCGCGCAAGGTCTCGCTACCGACCTGTCCTGTTTCCCGACCCGTGAACAGTATTTCTCGCTGATCGAGTCGTTCAAAGAAGACGGTTTCGAGATGTGCGTCGACCTGTGCGCCGTTGACTACCTCGAATTCGCTGGACGAAGCCTGCCCGAAGGCGTGAACCCGACGCGTTTCGAGATCGTCGTGAACCTGCTCAGCCTTTCGAAGCGCCAGCGCGTGCGCGTGCGCGTCCAGGCCGGTGACGAAGCGCCCGAGGTCGACTCGTTGTTCGCGCTGTATCCGGGTACCGAGGCGATGGAGCGAGAGGCGTTCGACATGTTCGGCGTGCTCTTTCGCGGTCACCCCGACTTGACGCGCATCTTGATGCCCGAGGA
>JADGOK010000218.1 GCA_017882985.1 Acidimicrobiales bacterium | reverse complement strand
GTCGGCCATACCTGGTGTCAACCTCTCCCCGACGGAGATCGCGAGCATCCAATTGATCGCGGGAGGGCGTTGGTTCGAACTGCCGAAGAGCCTTCTCAACTCGTACATCCCCTCGAGCGCAAGTGCCAAGGCCAAGGCCAAGGCCCAGGCCGCCAAGGACGTTGCCATTTCACGCCAGATCATTGACGACCTGACGGCCGTCATCGCCGCGACGCCCTACAAGACATTGGCGGGCGGTGGCTACTCACAGACGGGCACCCTCGAGTCCATCGTGAAGGCGGTGCTTCCGACCATCAAGAGCATCACCAGTCGACCGATCAACGTCAACTCGGTCAAGGGCACCTACGAGATCTCGGTCACGATGTCGGGTTCAACGGCGACGGGTGGATCGATCAAGATCACCGCGCCGAGCGGATCGGGCGGCGACGCCAGCGTGGCTCTCGAGACCACTGTCACCCACGCGTCGAGCAACATCACTGCGCCGAGCGGGGCCACCGTGATCACGCCGGCGCTGTTGAAGGGACTTATGTCCCAAGCGGCGGGATGAATCGCTGAGTCCGTCGTGGTACGCGACACTCTGAATAGCGTTGGCGCGTAGCGGGCGACAGTCGCCGCGCTGACTACAACGCGTTGGCGAAATTGCCGAGGCTCGTCTTCAACTTGGCCTGCCACAAGTAGAAGGCCTTCGAGTCAGCACAAGACGGCTCCAACGGGCCGCGCACCAGACACCGCCGGTCTTCGTCGCCCGTCCATCGAGGATCCGCCACGGCACTGAGTTGACGGCGAAGTTACAAATCAGGCAAGCCGAAGTCAAGGCTCGGGACATCCGTTCCGCCGTCGATCTCGAGCACCTTGCCGGTGATGAATGCTCCCGCCGCCGATGCGAGGTACACGACACCGGCGGCAATCTCCTCGGGATCAGCAATGCGATGTAAGGGAGTCAAGTCCTCCATCATCGCCTTGAGTTCGGGCGTCGAGGTCACGATCTCAAGGGCGGAGGTGGCCGTCGAACCTGCGGCAATCGCGTTGACACGAATGCGAGGGGCCAAGTCCTTCGATACCAACTCGGTGTAGTGCGAGAGCGCCGCCTTGACCGCTCCGTAGGCGGCGTAGCCGCGACCGGCCACGCGCCCCATCACCGAGGAAATGTTGATGATCGACCCGCTGCCCTGTTCCAGCATCAGCGGTACCGCGACGAGGTTAAGAGCGTGGGCGGTCGCGACGTTGAAGTGAAAGGCCTCTTCGAGGTACTCGGGCGTCGTGTCCAGGAACGGAAGCGGAATTGCGCCGCCCACGTTGTTCACGACGACGTCCAGACGACCGAATTCGGATTGGGCCGCGGTCGCCAGCGAACGCAGTACGTCGAGATCGGCGAGGTCCCCGGCGACGGTGATAGCCCGTCGTCCGACCGCCGCGACGCGTGCCGCGACCGCGTCCAAATCGCTCTGGGTCCGCGAGGCGATGACGACGTCTGCGCCGCACTCCGCGAGCGCCACCGCGCTCGCGGCGCCGATGCCCCGGCCCGCGCCGGTAATGACGGCAACTTTGCCGTCGAGGCGAAAGAGGTCAAGAATCATGGGTCTCTCCTGAGGTACATCGCTAGGGCAAGATCATGCCGCGCGCCGATCTGTATCGCCGTCTCAGTATTACCGAACAACACGCTCCATCGCCACTGGCGTCTTTGCAAGCCAACACGTCACCCGATCGGGATCGCCCACACGACCCGACTCGAAGCACCTCACCAGCGAAAGGTCGACGACGTGTTGAATCTTGATGCTCACCGCGCGGCGATCAATTGCACGAGTGGATCAAGAAGTTCATCTTTCAAATTCGACGTCCGTCGCGAGGAACACCTAGGAAACAGTTCCAATTCTGTGGCCGAACAATCGACTCTAAAGTGATGGAGATGCGAGTCAGTTGGGTCTTTCCCAAACTCTACAATCACCCGATTGGGGGTTACAAGGTCCACTATCAGTACGCGAACGCCATGGCCTCGAGGGGCCACGACGTCACGCTGGTACACCCCACAAGCGACGAGAACCCAACGTCACTCGGGTACCGGGCGCTACTCGCGGCGGCGAGGGTACGGGGCGTCATCGAAAGGAAGCCGCCAATCTCGTGGTTCGAGTTCGATCCGGCGGTACGTTCGATCCTGATTTCCTCGTTAACGAGCTCTTCGCTTCCGAGCGCCGACGTCACCGTGCTGACGGCGTGGCAGACCGCAGCGCTCACGAGGGAGGTCGCGCCCCAAGCCGGTGTCCTGGCGCAGATCGTGTACGACTATGAATTTTGGAAGGGTGATCAGGAGAATCGCGATAACATCACCTCGGCACTCCGTCGCACGGACGTGGCCAAGATCGCCACTTCGAGCGCCGTCGCGGCCATGCTCGAAGAGATCGGCACGACTCCGATTGCGACGATTCGCGCGGGGCTGCTCGAAGGAGAGTTCGGCATCGACACTCCCATTGAAGGGCGCGAACGAGTAGTCGTGTTCGCTCTTCGATTCGAGGAAGCGAAGGACCTGCCGACGGCCTTCGCCGCCGCGCGGATAATCCTCGACGAGATGCCCGACGTGCGCGTCGAGTGTTTCGGCCGATCGTTCAATCATCCAATGCCGGAAGGAGTCATCAGTCACGGTCGGGTCTCCAACGCCGAATTGCGCGCCCTCTACAACCGTGCGAGTGTGTTCTTCCTCTCGAGCCGGTACGAAGGTTGGGGTCTTCCAGCCGCCGAGGCCATGGCCTGTGGAGCCGCTGTCGTCGCCACGAGATGCGGAGGAGTTGAGGATTTCGTCCATGACGAGCGCAACGGGCTCCTCGCTCCCGTCGCCAATCCCCGGACTCTCGCCGACGCGACGTTGCGGCTCTTGCGCGATGAACCGACGAGAGCGCGCCTCGCGACCAGCGGGGCGAATGACGCCGCGCAGATGTCACTGCGACGATCGAGCGATCATCTCGAGCAGGTACTGCAATCGCTCGTCGCCGAGCCCACGCGGTAATCGAGTTTGGTGATAACGGGGTAGGTTCTCTAGAATGTCGCCAACCTTGGTCGTGATCCTCGTCGCGGCGGCGTTCTCTCTTGCCGCGTGGATTGCTTCACTTATCACCGCAGATTTCTCGTGGGTGGATCGACTGTGGTCCGTGGTGCCAGTGGCCTACGCGTGGGTGTTCGCGGGATTCGCGAGTTTCTCGAACGCCCGACTGGATCTGATGGGCATCGTCGTGTTGGTGTGGGGAGCGCGACTCACCTTCAATCTCGCCCGAAAGGGCGGCTACACCGGCCTCGAGG
>JADGOK010000217.1 GCA_017882985.1 Acidimicrobiales bacterium | reverse complement strand
ATGGACGCGGAGGGGCTCGACGCGCCAATACCTAACTTTTGAGCGAGTCCGAGCAATTCCTTGCTCGTCAAACCGAGCTCTTTAGAGAGCTCGTGTACCCGGATTTTCTTCAGCGCCAAAACGTTCCCTTAATTCATGTGTCCGCATATCTGTCAGGCACAAGTACCTATTCTTCCACAACTACTGCCATTCACCACCGCGTCGGGCACCTTCGAGCACCCGTATTGCCGCGACGTCACTTTCGCTTACTGCACCGCGCGTCGCACGAGCGACGTGTCCGACCTGGATTCGAAGCCCGCAGTCCAATTCCCTGCACCACCACACACCTCGACCGGACCCACGTCCGACGTACCACTGCCCGTCGGCCGCGCGACCGACGCGAACCAGGTCCGCGTCGTCGCGTCGCGAGCGACAGACCACGCAGGTGCGAATCGGGACTATGCCCCTTCCTCCACGACCGCGTCGTCCTCGATCTGCTCGATGACGACCACTTCCTCGATCGAGTCCTGCGCGCTCACGACCACTTCGTCGACGACCACGGTCGATAGACCACCTTCGCCTTCAACGACAGTCGCCGTTTCGTCCACGACGACGTTACCGTCGGTCCACGCCTCTTCGACCACTTCGGGTTCGAGACCCTCGTTCTCCGAGCGGATGTCGATGCGCCAACCGGTCAGACGCGCCGCCAAGCGAGCGTTCTGGCCTTCCTTGCCAATGGCCAGTGAGAGTTGCTGATCGTGCACGATGACCGTGGCGATGCCCTCTTCCTCGTTCAACTGCACCTCACGCACGCGCGCGGGTTGCAGGGCGGCCTGGATGAACTCGATCGGATCGTCTGAGTAGGGCACGACGTCGATGCGCTCGCTGCGCAGTTCGTTCGTGATGTTGCGCACCCGCGAACCACGTGCGCCCACGCAGGCGCCGACGGGATCGACCATCGAGTCGTTCGACGCCACGGCGATCTTGCTGCGGGGACCGGGCCCGCGGGCGAGGGCCTTGAGCTCGACGATGCCGTTCGCAATCTCGGGCACTTCGATCTCGAAGAGCTTGGCGACGAGGGCCGGGTGCGTGCGGCTGACGACGATCTGGGGACCCTTGTTCGTCTTGCGTACTTCGACGATGTACACCTTGATCCGCGCGCCGTGCTCGTAGCGCTCGAAGGCGATCTGCTCGGCTTGCGGCAAGAGCGCCTCGACGCGACCGAGGTCGAGCAACGTGTAACGGTTGTCGTTCTGCTGCACGGTGCCCGAGACGATGTCGCCTTCGCGATTCGCGAACTCCTCGTACATCTGGCGACGCTGGATGTCGCGGATCAACTGCATGAGAACCTGCTTCGCGGTCTGGGCCGCAATGCGTCCAAAGTCATCAGGCGTCGCGTCCCACTCGCGCGTGACGTTGCCCTCGAGGTCGAGCTCGAGTCCCCACACCTTGATCTCGCCGGTTTCGGGATTGATCTCTACCTCGGCGTCCTCGGCCGAATCCGGACGACGCTTGTACGCCGCGAGCAGGGCGTTGGCGAGCGCAATCAGCAGTTCGCCTTCGTCAATGTTCTGATCTCGGGCAATCTGTCCTAGAGCTTCAAGGAATTCGAAGTTCGCCATGATTAGCCTTTCTTGCTCGTCGATGAAGAAGCGGTCTTGCCGCGAGAAGGCGTGGGCTTGGCCTCGGCGCCCCACTTGAAGACCGTACGCGCGCGTTCGACGTTGGCGAGCGTCACGACGACGCGCCCCTGCTCTTCGTCGACGAGGGTCACCCTCGTGTCGTTCGCCTCGACGACGACGCCTTCGAGTCGACGCGTGCGGTCGTCCTCGCGACGCTCGCGCAGCGTCACGATCTCGCCCACCGCGGAGAGGAAATGTGCCGGCGTACGGAGTCGTCGCTCCAGCCCGGGACTCGAGACGTCGAGCGTGAAGTGGCCCGGAATGGGATCGTTCTCGTCAAGCCACTCCGAGATGACGCGGTTGGCCTTGGTCACCGTTTCGAGGTCGACGCCGCCCTCGCGCGTGACGGTGACGTTGAGCGCCCCGGCGGCGAGTTCCAGGTCGTACAGCTCCAGCCCGAGGGGTGAGAGGAGGGAGCGCACGGGGGTCTCTAAATCCATGCCTTCACGCTCCTCTCTATGTCACCGGCCGTTCAGACAAAGAGAAAGCGCGGGCCCGAGGCCCGCGCTTAAACGAGTCCAAACGTCCTTGGCGGACTGTCGGGACAATTGTAGCATTCGCGCAACCGCTTCACAATTGGCGATTCAGCCGAAACAACCCCATTTTTGGACTCAAAACTGCCCCACGGCTCGCTGCGTTAGTACGACTTGGCGACGAGACATACCAAAGCGGCTTCGGTGTCGCTCGACGGCATCGAACCGTCGCTGCGCTGCAGGCAGCGAACCGTGATGGCCTGGGCGTTCAGTTGCGCCTCGCCGTCGCCGGCGACCAGGTCCCAGGCGAGGCGCGCGAAGCCCGTTTGAGCGGCCTCGATGGCCTCTTCGACTGATCCGACGTCGCGGGTCGCGGCGTCGCGGCGAGCGCGCGCGTCATCGAACATCGCCCGCTGCATCTGCTCGAGAAGTCCGGGCGCCTCGATCGCCACGGCGTCGAGGCTCAACGTCGTCTTTTCGGCGTTGTCGCGCCGAACGAGGCTCACGACGCCCTGGGCGAGATCGCGCGGACCGACCTCGATACGAAGGGGAACGCCCTTGATCTCCCAGTCGGTCACCCGCCGACCGAAACTTCCCCGACCCCCGTCGAGCACGACGCGCACGCCGGCACCCTTGAGCGACGTGACGAGACGCGCGCACGCGTCGTTGACCTCGGGTTCGTCGCGCACGGCGATCACGACGGCCTGTACTGGCGCCAAGCGAGGCGGCACGATCAGCCCGTTGTCGTCGCCGTGGGCCATGATGAGCCCCCCGACGAGGCGCGTCGACGCGCCCCAGGACGTCGTGTGACAGAGTGCCGCCTGACCGTCCTCGTTCTGGAAGTAGATGTCGAAGGCCTTGGCGAAGTTCTGGCCGAGTTCGTGACTCGTCGCCATCTGCAGCGCCTTACCGTCACGCATGATGCCCTCGCACGTCATGGTGTTGATCGCGCCGGCGAATCGCTCGCTCGGCGGCTTGATGCCGAGGTACGTGGGAACAGCGAGCACTTCGTTCAAGAAGGCGTCATAGACCTCGAGGTGGATGCGCAGCGCGTACGCGGCCGCGTCGTCGTAACTGGCGTGGGCGGTGTGACCCTCCTGCCAAAGGAACTCAGAGGAACGGAGGAAGAGTCGCGGACGCAACTCCCAGCGAACGACGTTGGCCCACTGATTGAGC
>JADGOK010000216.1 GCA_017882985.1 Acidimicrobiales bacterium | reverse complement strand
GGGGGATGGTGCGAAACGTGGAATGGCTGTCCAGCGCGAGGGGCATGCCAGGTGCTTATCACGAAAATCCGTTATTTTACGGGGAATTTCGGATTTCACCCTTGCGGAGGTTGGAACCACGCGAGCCAGCACGAATCCCAGCCGCGAAATAATTGTCACGGCGCGGACGCGCAGCTCGTCGTCGTTCTCTCGTCGCGGGCGGCACGACAACCTCGAATCACCGAGACAGCAGTGACCAAGACGTGTCGAGGTTTGGACGTCGCCCGGACGACGGTCGGCGCGAGTTCTCGGGTCGATGTCGCGCCGAGAAAAGAAGTAGTGAATAATGATGTGATTGTCGATTCAGGCCAGATTCATTCGTCGATATCCATGAAGCCCGAGATACGGGTCTCAATGAAGGGAGACAGTGCATGTCTGAGTACCTAGTCCTTATCTACGACAACGAGAAGGCCATGGAGGGCGCGGATGAGGCTGCGTTCAACAAGATGATGACCGGCCACGCGGCCTTTGGCGAGAAGAACGGCGCCGCGCTGCGAGGGGGCAACGCTCTACAGCCCACGATGAGTGCGACGTCACTGCGACGGGACCCTGCGGGTAAGTTGCTCGTCTCTGACGGACCGTTCGTCGAGACCAAGGAGGCCCTCGGTGGCTACTACGTGATCGAGGCGGCCGATCTCGACGAGGCGATTGCCGTCGCCGGTCAGATTCCGTCGCTCGACGGTGGCGTCGAGATCCGTCCGGTCAGAGTCTTCGACTGACGCGTCGTATGGGTTCGGGGGACGTCGAGGCCGCGGTCGCCGACGCCTACCGAACCCAATGGGCGTACGTGCTCGCGGCGACCATTCGGGTCACCGGCGATATCGACGAAGGTGAGGAGTGCGTCCAGGACGCGTTCGCTCGCGCGCTGACGACCTGGGCGAAGTCGGGTATTCCCGCGAACCCTGGTGCCTGGCTCACCACCGTTGCTCGTCGACGAGCGATCGACCTCCTACGTCGACGTACGACCCACGACCGACTGATCCCCATGTTCATTGAATCCGATGAGAGTTCGACAATAGTTGACTGGGACTCTCCGCTCATCGCGGATGATCGTCTCCGGCTCATCTTCACGTGCTGTCACCCCTCACTGTCGTTTGAGACCCAAGTGGCCCTCACCCTGCGTCTGCTGTGCGGACTGACGACCTCCGAAGTCGCTCGGGCCTTTCTCGTTGGCGAGACGACGATGGCGGCGCGGATTACGCGGGCGAAGAAGAAGATCACCACGTCGCACATCCCGTACCGGGTGCCGACCGCCGAGGACCTTCCGGCTCGCGTCGAAGCCGTCCTCTCCGTGATTCACCTTGTGTACACGACCGGTCACACGGCTCCCTCCGGCGCGGACCTCATGCGGCGCGACCTCGTGGACCGGGCATTGGAACTGGCCAGGATGTTGCGGACCCTGTTACCTGGTGAAGCGGGGGTTGCCGGCCTCCTCGCGCTGATCGTCTTGACCGATGCCCGCCAGCGCACCCGCACGGACACCGACGGAACGCTGCTACTCCTGTCCGAGCAGGACCGGGGTCAGTGGGACCGTGCCGCGATTGAAGAAGGAGTGAGCCTCGTGCGCGAGGCCCTCGGTCGACGGCCCGCCGGTCGCTTCGCTCTGATGGCGGCCATCGCGGCGCTGCACGCCCAGGCGCCGACGTGGGAGGCAACCGACTGGCAGGAGATCGTCGAACTCTACGACCTGTTGATGGTCGTGTGGCCGTCTCCGGTCGTCGCGCTTAACCGCGCGGTGGCGATCGGGTTTTCCGATGGGCCCCAGAGCGGGCTCGACGCGCTTGACGAACTCGCCGTTGATTCCGTCCTCGCTGGCTACAACTATCTCGCGAGCGCTCGCGCCGACTTCCTGCGACGTCTGGGACGAGGGGACGAAGCGATCGCGGCGTACCGCGAGGCGCTGGCGCTCTGTGACAACGACGTCGAACGATCGTTCTTGTTGAGCCGAATCCAGGATCTCGACCAATAGAACTCGCCACGACGCGACGTCGCGGGGTCTGGCGAAAGTGGCCCGGTTGTCACGTCGCGCAAGGAACCGTTCGCGACGTTGGACGTCAGGACGGCGTCCGCATCAGCATCCAGGCGAATGGCGCGTCGGCGGAGCAACTCGACGGTGTTCGCCTGTCCGGTCTCTCGGAGCGTGCACTCGATCCGCACTGAGCCGAGGCGTCGTCGTGGCGTCGCGCTCGATTCGAGAAACGTTGATTCTTTCGATGTGGGAGACTGCAACAATGGGAACCTCGGGAGACAAGCCACGAAAGTTCAGGCATCGCATGGCCAAGGTGCCCAAGTATGAGGAAATCAACAACATCCAACTGGCTGGACTGGCCGAGAACAGCTCTTCGGTTGCGGGAACTCGTTTGGGTCACTCGACAGCGAAGGGCCGAAGTCAAAACCTTGGACGAGTAGGCGCCTTCGTGCTGTGGTGTCTCGGACGACGACCGAAAGAGCAAGTCGAAGAGATCGAGCCGCCGCAGTAGCACCGTGACTCGGCGGACGTTCGCCGTCGACGTCACGCGCCCTGGGTCATCGAGAAACCCCGTGATGCAGAATGCTGCTCGTCGGACAACGGCAGTCAACTAGATTTGAACCTCGCTCAACGTCGCGCGCGATCGCTCATTTCAAGAGCGACACGTGGCCAACGTATTCTTTCTTCTTGGCTGGGCTGGCGGTGACGTACACGCTCCCCGAGAGCGTCGGCCGATGAGGATTGGCAGCGAGGTACTTCTGGCTCGCGGCACTGAGTCGGATCGTGACGCTCTTGGAAGAACTGCTGACCAGGTGGTAACCCGCGCTACCGAAGGTCAGGGTCTGTGACTTGGTGACCGTGGACGCTCCGTGCTTCACCTTCACCTTGATGATGGCGCTCACGGTGAGCGTGCCGTTGCACGGGGCGCCGCTGCACGAGATCTTTATCGGCAGCACTTTCGCACTCTTCGAGAGGGCGACTTTCGTGCTTGCGAGCTTGACGATGGGTAGACCCACGAGCGTCACCGTGGTCGGCGTCGACGAGACGGCGAAGTTGGTGCTGTCGGCGGCCTTGGTCGCGACGACTGAACACGTTCCCGCCGACGAGGCCGTCAGCGCGCCGCTCGTGATCGTGCAGCCCGTCGCTGTGCCGTCAGCGGCGACGTAGGAAAGCGCACCAGTCCCTGAGCCGCCGCTCGTCGCGAGCGTCAATGGCGTGCCGAAGGTGCCGGTGACGCTCGTCAGCGTGAGTGCAGCTTGCGCGGTTCCCGCGGCGGCGCTGAACGATACCGATGCGTCGATCCAGC
>JADGOK010000215.1 GCA_017882985.1 Acidimicrobiales bacterium | reverse complement strand
CGGGAGGTTTCACGTGTAACGCGAGCATGATGACCAAGGGCTGACGAATTGGTTGATTTGGTTCGCTAGGCAACCCGTTTGATTGTTACGTACTCGAAATGTGTCGCACGCCGCGCGCGGTGTTTTATTCCGGAGCTGCTGCAAGGCAACTGGGACCGTGGAAAAGAATGGTGTGATTCAACTCCCTGGCGACGACTCTCTCGTCCGAGAGCTGCCTTTTCGATTCGCGTCCCGGTGTTGGATGCCACTGTCTGGCGAGTCACGTTGACGGCGTGTCGTCGGAGGCGCCCTCTGGACCCTGATACTCGAGGCGTCGCCTTGCGCGTGGGTTGTCGGGCCCAGTGGGGGGACCAGTATCGTCAACTTAGGGAGATTGCGGCGCGAACTGATCTCTGGGGGCCTCCGCGCCGTATAACCATCAATGGGAAGACGAACTGGCTCGGATAATGACGGCGCTTCCGATGAGGCGCTGCTTTCAGGTATGGCGGTGGGCGACGACCGCGCCGGACTGACGTTCGTCCGTCGCTACCAGCGTCGACTGTACGGACTGGCACTCGGCATCGTCGGCGACGCGGGCGACGCCGAGGACGTCGCGCAGGAGGCGTTCATTCGCATCTTCCGCCACGCGCCAGTGTTCGACGCGCGGCGCGGATCGGTTTCAACGTGGGCGCTCACTATCACGCGCAATCTGGCGATCGATTCAATTCGTGTGCGCCGTGGCGTCCCGACCGATCCCGACGATCGGGTGTTTGTGGAGCTGACGAGTACTGAACGCCAACCTGACGCCGCGGCCGTCACGCGCGATGAGATTGTCCGCCTTCGTTCTGCACTCGCGCGACTGCCACTCGATCAGCGTCGCGTCGTGGTCCTCGCCGCCCTCTACGGTCGCACCGCCGCTGACATCGCCGAGGGCGAGTCGATACCGCTCGGAACCGCGAAGAGTCGGATTCGGATAGGGATGGCCAAACTCCGCGAGGGCGCCGCCATTGAGGACGCACTATGAGTAGTCACGTACACGACCCGAAAGTGTGCGAAGCATTCCGCATCGATCTCGCCGAGACCGCGCTGGGCGTCGCGTCGGGTCGGCGACGATCCGAGGTACTTCGCCACGTCGAAACGTGCCCCACGTGCAGCGTGGAACTCGAGGAACTCGTGATGGTTGCTGACACGTTGCTGCAACTCGCCGGTGAGAGCGAGCCGCCCGTCGGCTTCGAGCTTCGTCTCGCGCAACGACTTCAAGCGGACGCGTCGCAGCGATCACCGAGACGCCTTCGTCGTGCGAGCGTGCTCTTGGCCGCGGCGGCCGTCACCGTCGCCCTCGGATTCGGGATCGGCGCACTCGCCGCGTCGCGAGGCACTGTCGGCCCGGGACAGGCGATGGCCAATATCACGTCGGCGAACCTCAGTTCTCGCGGACACGTCCTCGGAGAATTCCTCGTCTCGGCGGGCAAACCTGCGTGGATGTTCATGACCGTCGACAGCGGCACGTGGTCCGGCGTCGTCACGTGCCAGGTGATTCTGAAGGGCGGCAAGGTTGAGACGGTCGGAAAGTTCACGATGTCGGGCGGTTACGGGGCCTGGGGTGCCCCTCTGACGGCAACGGCCGGTCGAGTCCGAGGGGCACGATTGGTCGGCGCCGACGGGACCGTCTTTGCGAGTGCGCAATTTCCGGCTTGACAGTGGTGCTGCGCGCGACGGCCTGCCGTTTGAGTGAACGATCTCGAGCACCGAAAGTAGTGCCCCTTCCCGCGTCGGCGATCCGGCGTACGTGTCGACGCGCCACGACCGAACAGCAAATCTTCAGTCGAAGTGATCTCTTCGCGAACTATGACCGTATTACTAGGTGGAAGAAACGTTACGGGACGAGCCAGTTGTTGGGGTGCGGATTCGACGTCGTTCCGTGATGAACCGATATCCACGAGTATGAGGAGACGACTGTAATGGATCAGGCCAAGCAATACCGAGTGACGATCCGGAGCGTTCCAGTGCGGCGTGTTCTCGTGGCGACGTTGATCTTTGGCGCGTTGACCGCGCTGGTCTTCGCTCCCGACACGGCTCGGGCGTCCACGAGTCACGCGGTCAAGGGTGTCGTCATTTCGACCATGAAGAACTCGAAACTCGGAACGTTTCTCGTCAGCGGCACGACGGTCTACACCTTGAAGGCGAGCAGCACGACCTGCGGCGCCAAGTGTCTGAAGACCTGGCCCGAGGTGCTGCTGGCCAAGGGCGTCACGTCAGCGACCGCCGGCAGCGGCGTCACCGCCTCGCAGCTCGGCACCGTGAAGCGGGCCGGCGGCGCGCTGCAGGTGACCTACGGCGGCAAGGCGCTCTACTGGTTCTTCAAGGACACCGCTCCCGGACAGGTGAAGGGTATCGTGAGCGACGTCTGGGGAAAGTGGTCGGTCGTCGTAACGAAGAAGGCGAGCGGTTCTTCTGGCGGGGCCACGACGACGACGAGCCCCGGCGGTGGCGGAGTCGGGTTCTAGTGTCCACTTCGTGGATTGAGAGGTGATTATGTCGACGTACTTGCAAACTCCTTTTGAATCGATTGCCGCGTCGTCCAATGAGCAACCGTCCCGCGACACGAGCGATTGGCGCAAAGCGGTAACGTCACGCGTCTATCTTCCGGCGTGCTCGATCGCGGCGCTCGCGGTGGCGTTGATCGGGATTGGCTGGGCGAGCCACTGGGGAGGTACGAGTTTCGCCGGGTCGATGACCAGTCTGCGCGTCGTCATTGTCGGGCCGATCACCCTCGCGATCCTTGGCGTCTGTCTCGTCGCCGAACGGGTACATCCCGCCCAGCGCCGGCCGCTCTTCGCGCGTGGCTATCGTCAAGATCTCCTCTACACGGTGCTCAACGCGACCCTCGTCGTGCCCCTCGTGACGGCGCTGACCCTTTCGTTTGCCGCGGTCGCCCGCACGTCGATGCCGTGGGTCGTCGTGCCCAGGACCGGTTTCGTACCGCGGTGGTTCGCGATAGGCGTGATCTTCGTGATGATGGATGGTTGCAATTGGCTCGCGCACCTTGCGAATCATCGCGTGCGAATGCTCTGGCGCTTCCATGAGCTTCACCACTCCCAAGAGGACATGAGCGTCTTGACCGTCTTTCGAACCCACCCCCTCATCCACGTCTCGTACCTCATCGCCCTCATCCCGGGAATCGTTCTGCTGGCCAACGGCGCCGTGCCCACGACGCTGCTCGTCGTCTACGCGGGCATCGTTGCCTTCGAGCATTCGAACACCAACTTGGGATTCGGACCGCTCGGTCGGATCTTCGTCAGTCCGAACTACCACCGAATTCACCACAAGCTCGAC
>JADGOK010000214.1 GCA_017882985.1 Acidimicrobiales bacterium | reverse complement strand
CGCCGGCGTGGACGACGTTCACGGCGCTGCCAGCCACCAGCGAGCTGAGGCTGAGGACAGCCACGACGCTGGCCGTGCCCAGTTGCCGACGCGTCGCACGGATTCGAAGACGATGCTCGGTATTCACGGGGCAACGGGTCGTTGGTCGGTGCCACGAGCGCGTGCGCTCGAAACGCATACCCGTTGATGAGGAACGTGGTCGACCACGCGCCGTCGTACTGGTGACGAGTCGCCAGCGACGGTCAATCGGTCTCACTGCCAAAACCTAGGCTTCGAGTTCAATGACTTGGCTGAGACGGGTCTAAGAACGAACTAAGGATTCGCCGATGGATACCCTCACTCGCCGAATCGACGGCGCCGGCGTGGCGAGAGTCGCGGGATCCGATAGGCCTTCTAGAGTTTGGATATGCCCCGCGCGAGAAAGTCGTGACCGGTTTGACGACATCGAAGAGTAGTGGGAACTGCGCCCCCGATGACGATCTCACGCCAGAACTTCGCTCTCTTCTTATGAGTGGACTCGCGTTGAGCGCCGCGGGTGCGAACGTCATCATGCAACTCTCTCGGTTGCCCGTTGGTCGTGGTGTGGTCGAGAGTGCGGTCGACTCGGGGTCGCTCTACCTTCATCCGATCAAGCGAACGCGAACAACGCTCGGCTACTTGATGATCGCGATGTTCGGCACCCAGCGTGAGCGCGACGTCATGCGCCTCGAGGTCAATCGACAGCACCAGCGCGTGGTGTCAAGACCCGACAGCGCGGTCGCGTACAACGCGTTCGATACTGACCTCCAACTGTGGGTCGCCGCGTGCATGTACCACGGACTCGAGGACGTGTTGCGTACCTTCTACGCTCCGGTCGCTTCAGCGACGCTCGACGTCCTCTACCAGCGCAGCGCACGCCTGGCGACGACGTTGCAAGTGCCCGCTTCGCTCTGGCCCGTCGACCGCGACGCCTTCGATGCTTACTGGCGCGCGTCGCTCGAACTCATCGAGATCGACGACGTTACGCGCGACTACCTGCTCGGCATTGCGTCACTCACGTTTCTGCCCAAGCCGTTGCGGTTGGTCTTGGGACCGTTTCATCGTTTCGTCACCGTCGGCTTCCTGCCCGAACGATTCCGCAGTGAACTCGCACTGCCGTGGGGTGCGGTCCGTCAAGCACTCTTCAAAGCCGTAGTGAAGGCGATGGCGGTCGTTCATCGCCTCCTGCCACGGGCCCTACGCGAGTTCCCCTTCAACGTCAGTCTCCTCGATGCCCGCCGACGCATTCGATTGGGACGTCCCTTCGTCTAGGAGCGCCTCTCTCGAACGCACCATCAATCGAACTACCCGTCTGTCGATCAGCGCCAGGTGGGCAGACCTCGATAGTGGGGAGACTGATCCGAACTCGTTGTTCAGTTCGCGTCTGACGTTCGGGTGTCGATACCACCGAGGCGTCGGCGCACGACTCGTCGAGCCACCTCAAGAATCGTGGCGTCACCGTTCATCACGCAGTTGGCGTCAGTGGCCAAGATGACGCCGTTGAGTTCAAACGCCAGCCTGGCGACGTCCTCGTCCAAAGGCCGCTGGCCCAACTGCCTCGCGGATTCGGCGCATTGGCGAAGCAGATCAATGAACAGTCGTTGGAATGACGCCACTCGCTCCTCGGGCGGTACCGCGCAGCAGGTGGTGTCTAACTCGTCTGCCCCACCTGCTTTGACGCGAACGGTCTCGACAAGAGCCAGCCAGCAGTTTGCCGAGGCACTCGGCCGCAAGGACGACACGGTCCTGAAATCACTGCTCGCCGCCAACGTTGATTTTTGCGCCCTGACTCCAGGAAAGTTCTGGGAGACGTCAAACGCCAACGAGGTTGTCGACGGGATGTTCCTCGGGGCGTGGTTTGAGCCCGAGGATCGCATCACCTCGATTCGAAGCGTCGAGTCGGGCGCTGTCGGCGCTCGTCAGCGCGTACGGTACCAATTCACGCTGACGAACCCGAATGGCGACTTCCTGGTCGAACAGCAGGCCTACTTCGACGTTGACGACGAGAGCGAGAAGATCTCGTGGCTTCGCATCATCTGTTCGGGTTTTCAATCGCTGTAGCGGCCGACTACGACCGAGTATCTGCGCGGGGCGGGATTGATCTCGCTGCAAAGCTTGTGGTCGGACCGTGCGTCGTCGCGTCGTTGCGCTTTAGGGACGTTTGTCACGAGGTCGAGGGCCTCGATCGCCGGTACGATTTGAAGGTCGATTCGCTCGAACCGTCCCCCACGTCGCCAGTGCCAAGCGCCACTCAGCCACGAAGGGATCTCAACAGCGGATGACCGAGCCTTGGAGGGGTATGCGTACATCTGAGCGACGGACGAGTTTGAGCGGTCGAGCGATGATTCCTTTCGTCATCCTGATCGTGCTCTCTCTGGCGAGCGTGGGCACCGCGTGGCTGTCGTCGCGTTCGCCGACGTCGCACGTCGGACCCGAAGGTGTGGTCATCGTCAGTGCCCCCGACCTCGCCCCCGCCTCGTCGACCAAGGCCGGTGGAACCGTCGACGCGATCACGTGTCAAACAGGGGCGAAGGAAGTGGTCAAATTCCACATTCACGCCCACGTCGTCGTCTACGTCAACGGTCAGCAGCGGCGACTCCCGGCGGGTATTGGCATCACCAAGCCCATGCTCGTGCAACGGTCGGCGGCGGGGACGTTCCTCGACGTTGGTCTCTACGACTGCCTCTACTGGATCCACACGCACGTGAACGACGGCATCGTGCACATCGAAGCCCCGGCGCACGGCGTCTTCACGCTCGGCCAATTCTTCGACATCTGGCAGCAGCCGCTCGGTCCGCAGCGAGTCGGTCCCGCCACCGGCCACGTGGTCGTGTTCGAGAACGGCAGGCAGTTGACGGGCAATCCTCGCGCCACCATTCTGCGCGCGCACTCGAACATTCAGATCGACGTCGGCAACCCGGTCGTCCCGTTCCAGCCCTTCACGTACAAAGTGACTGGCGCGTGTGGTCAGGGGACCAACAGCTGTTCCACGCCAACGACGCAGGGTTGATTCCCCGTTCGCCTCGTCGAGCCGTCGCCTGCACGCACCTTCACTCGGCGCTGGCCACCGACAGTGAAGCCTCGTGTTCGTCGGCGAGAGAGAGATAACTTTCCTCTTCCTGGGCAGTGTGCAGGGTCAAGATCGCGTGCAGTCCATAGAGCATGCCGCGAAACTCCGAGAGGTCGAGTTCGTCAATTGACTCGGGATCGATCTCGTCGATGAATTGACCCAATCGGCGAATCCGATGCGCGATCTCCACGTGCGCGCGACTCATTGTCCCGAGTGGATCGTTTCCGCCGAGAAAACGACT
>JADGOK010000213.1 GCA_017882985.1 Acidimicrobiales bacterium | reverse complement strand
GTCGAGCCAGCCGTTGACCGGGTACCCGTTCAACTCCCAGTAGCCGGGTTGTTCTTGATCAACGACGCGGATGGCCGAGAGCCACTTGAGCGATTTGTAACCAAACATCGGCGCGACGTAGAGCCGTACCGGCCCGCCGTGCTCAGTCGTGACCGGTGCCCCGAGCATTCGGTAGGCGACGATGACGTCGGGCAGGAGCGCCTGGTCGATTGTCAGACTCTCAGTGTCGGCCCGGTCGTAGGACTCGAAGGTCAGCGCGACGGCGCCCGGTTTCACTCCGACCATTTTCAAGATCTCGGACAGTTGGACGCCCTCCCAGTGCACCTTGGGCACCTTCCACCCGGTCACGCATTGGAAGGTCTTGGAGAACGACGTGACCGGCATCGCCTGGAGGTCGGCCACCGTGAAGGTCGTGGGTCGTTCGACGAGACCACTCACGTCGAGCCGGTACTTCTTCGCGCTGATCTTGGGATACTGACCGGTGATCGAGTAGATACGGAAGCGGTCACCGCCGGGCAAGAGACCGCCCAGTCCCGAACCAAAGACGTTGCCGAGGAAGTTCTGCACGTCGCTGCCAAAGGCCACGCCCAGCGCGCCGACGGTGGCAATGCCGAGAAAGACCCGACGTCCAACGTTGATCCGGTCGATTGGCTCGGGCGGCGTCATGAGGTTCGACCCTGGCGAGGGCTACGCGGTAATGATCCGAACGTCTGTCCAATGGAGTATCGATTGCGTCTCGTCGCAGCGCGTCGGCTCGTTGACGGAGTTGCCATCGTGGCCGACCGGGCGATCTCGTTTCTGTTCTTCGAAGTCACTGCCCCTCCCTTCGCGACACTTACGCGCTGAGCCTCGTCGCCTGGATCGCCATGCTCTTGAGAGTCCGCTTCACGGTGACCAGAGCGCCAACCTCAATGTGCCTTCTCGAACCCATCTCGAACGTGGTCATCGCGTCGCGTTGGACGACGCCGGTTGTCTCGCCGATCTTCACGTTGAACGACTCTGTCGTACCCGTTGTCTCGTTGATTTTGGTCACCTTACCGTGCCACGTTTTCGCCTGGACCATCAAACGACCGTGGGTAGGCGCTCCGGGCTGGCACCCGCGGTGGCGACCGTGGCGAGGGATCCGATCCCGAGCAACACGTGAAGGAGAAGTGTGGTGAGAAGTCGCTTCTAAGGCAACGATCGCTTCTGCGACGTTCGCAGCGTTGCTCACCGTTGCCGCGTCAGTCTGCTCCCGCCTTTCTCATCGAGTGACATCGCGCTACAGAACGAGTCGATTACCGGTTTGTACGAGGCATTCAGCTTCGCGACGGTGGAAGTGGCGGCGAACGGTCATTCCCTGGAAACGACGCCCGCCGCAGTCAGGCGTGGACCTGTCGTCCCCAGTCGCCGGACTCGCCGCCGCGCTTTCGCAACAGAACGAGGTCGTCCATTCGCGCGGAGTGATCAACGGCAAGCAGCGACGTCAGAAGACTGAGCGCAGCCACGGCGCAGGCGGTGAGGGCTTCCATTTCGACGCCCGTCTGATGCACGGTGGCGACCGACGATTGGATCTCCACGCCGTGCTCGTTGATGAGGACGTCAACCTGAATGTCGTCGAGATTGACAGGGTGGCACAGTGGAATCAACTGGGCGGTCTGCTTCGCCGCCATGATTCCCGCCAAGCGAGCCGAATGTATCCAGTCGAGATCACTCGAGGCTGAACTCAGTTGTGATCTATCGGCGGTCGTGAGGATGACACAACTTGCGGTGGCGCTCCTTCTCGTCGCTCGTTTCTCAGAGACGTCGACCATTCGAATCTTTCCGCTGCCGTCGACGTGAGAGAAGTTCTTCTTCAATTCGTCTTCCCTCGTTTCGGCTCGAACGGACGGCTCGGCCCCAACATCGACCGACTCAGAGGCGAATGCTAGCCCGCCTCGGTTGAAAACCGATTGGATAGCGTGATCGAACGGACAGGTCTTCGACAACGAGACGAGCGGCGACTCGTCACTGATCTTGTCGAGAGCCGTCGCGCTTCGTCGTCAACTCGGGTCACGTCAGGAGAGGAGAGCGAACGTGCGCACCAAAATTGCTCGCTGGTAGTCTCACAACGAACGGGTCGCAGTGGCCAGTGCGAGGGTCACCGAGCCGGCGAATTCGACGCATTGGGCTCTGGGTTGCGGTGACGAATATGAGAGTGGACAGTGGGGGACCGAGTTCCGTAGACATGAACAGTGAATCTTTGAATTCAATTTCTGGGGTGATCGCCGGCGATGCCGCCGCCCGTTCGTCGAGCGGGTCAGTCACTCCCGTCCCCGTGTCACTTTCGGTTCGTGCGCACCGCGGCGCACTTGACGCCGACCGGGCGAATGCCCGAGGCGTCGCCGACGACGTCATGCCGCCGGAAGGACCGCTAGTCGATCGATACGGCCGCGTGCACAACGACTTACGGATCTCAGTTACCGACCGTTGCAACTTACGCTGTGTCTACTGCATGCCGATGGAAGGCATGACGTTCCTGCCACGGAGTGAACTGCTCACGTTCGAAGAGATTGAGCGTGTCGCGCGAGTGGCCCGTCAACTGGGCGTCACGTCGATCCGTCTCACCGGCGGTGAGCCCCTCGTTCGAAAGAGTTTCACCGATCTGGTGGCGCGGCTTTCAGCCGTTGGCTTCGACGACCTCGCCTTGACGACGAACGCCATGCAACTCTCCGCAATGGCCGGACCACTCGTGAAGGCGGGACTGAAGCGCGTTAATATCAGCTGCGATTCCTTGCGAGCGGACCGGTTCGAATCGATTCGACGGCGGGGGGATCTCGTCAGCGTGTTGAACGCCATGGACGCCGCCGAAGCAGCCGGTCTCACGCCACTCAAGATCAACGTCGTGTTGCTGCGTAACTCGAACGATGACGAGATACTCGACTTCGCGTCCTTTGCCCGCGACACGGGAAGGATCGTCCGATTCATTGAATTTATGCCTCTCGATGCTCAGGGCGATTGGGACCGGACCCAACTGGTGCCCGGACGAGAGGTCTTTGAACGGATCAACGAGCAGTGGCCGCTCGCATCGGTTGACACGGATCTGGGACCCGCGCCCGCCGAACGGTTCCGATTCCTCGATGGCATCGGTGAGATTGGGCTCATCTCCTCGGTCACGCAGCCGTTTTGTGGAACGTGCAACCGCCTTCGCCTGACGGCCGACGGCGCGATCCGCAACTGCCTCTTCTCTGACGACGAGACGACGATTCGCGACGTCATTCGTTCGGGTGGAACCGATGGCGACATCGAGCACCTGTTTCGTCAGGCGGTGTGGGCGAAGTTTCCGGGTCACGCCATCAACGAGCCGCAGTTC
>JADGOK010000212.1 GCA_017882985.1 Acidimicrobiales bacterium | reverse complement strand
TCGAGAAAGAATCCTTGTGGGTCGCGCCACGTGACGGAGGTCTTCGTTAGATCGGCGAAGGCGTCGACCGCATCGTGAAATGCTGAGTGGACCGTCGCGGGCAAGGGCCCGAGCGGGGACGTCCGATCCGCCGCGATGAGATTGATCGGTCGCTCGTCGTGACGCGTCACGTGCGACGTCATTGACCTGGGTGGTGACGTCGGGTCTCCCGCGACCGGTCCGGACATG
Organism: Acidimicrobiales bacterium; assembly: GCA_017882985.1. GTDB lineage: Bacteria > Actinomycetota > Acidimicrobiia > Acidimicrobiales > RAAP-2 > RAAP-2. Next base: position 3,120 of record JADGOK010000212.1, on the reverse strand, counting down.
ACGTCGTAGAGAAGTCGCAAATCGTCGCTCGACGTCGCGAACGGTCCGTCGGTCGAGTAATCGATCCAATCCGGCGCCGGCCAGCGTCCCACCATCCCGTTGGTTGGCTTGAGACCGACGAGGCCGCACAACGAGGCCGGTATTCGAATCGATCCGCCTCCGTCGGTCGCGGTCGCGATTCCCACCAGCCCGGCAGCCAAGGCCGCGGCGGACCCCCCGCTGGATCCGCCCGGTGAGTACTCGACGTTCCACGGGTTTCTGGTCACGCCGGTCAAGAGGTTGGCGGTGTAACCCTCGATCGCGAACTCGGGCAGCGTGGACTTTCCAACGACGATCGCACCCGCGTCGATCAACCGTCCCGGCACGACGCCGTTCACGCGCGCGCCGGGCGCCTGGGCGAGGGCGAGTGATCCTTTGCGCGTCGGGTGGCCTTGCCAGTCCTCGAGATCCTTGACGAGAGCCGGTACGCCAACGAGTGCGCCGACACGTGTCGCTCCCCGGTCGACGAGAGCGGCCCGTTCGAGCGCCTCGTCGAAGGCGCGCTCCGCGAGGACGTTGAGTAGGGGGTCGTGTTGCTGGAGTCGCTCGATCGAGCGCTCGACGAGTGTGGTGGCGAGAAGTCGGCCCTCGCGCACGGCGCGCGAGAGCGTCGTCAGAGGGCCGGCGGGCAGCGACATCGCGAAGACCTAGATGACGAGGGGATCGCCGAGGTCGCCGACGAGGTCGCGTCCGTCGCTGGCCCAGGCGAGCATGCCGCCCTCGAGGTTGACCGCGTCCAGTCCCTGTTCCAACAGAAACAGACTGGCCCTCTTCGAACGCACGCCCGACCGACAGACGCAGACGATCAGTTGGTCGGTTACGAAATCCCCAACGTGGTCTGCGAGCTCGCCGAGTGCCACGTGCACCGCGCCGCGAGCACGACCGGCCTGCCACTCGTTGTCTTCTCGCACGTCGAGCAACAGTGCGCCCGAGGTCACGAGTTCGAGCGCCTCAGCGACATTGACAGTGCGTAATTCGACCACCGGCCGTCCTTCGTACGTGCGATTCGACCTTCGTCGACGCCAGCGAATCTACTCCTAGACTTTCTACGTGACGTCCAATGAGTTGATTTCAGGGATTTCCACCAACGAACTCGTGCCGTTGTTGGACGACAGCGCCACTCTCTTCTTGCTGGACGTGCGAGAGCCCGACGAGGTCGCCGACTGGCAAATTCCGGGCGTGCACAATATTCCCCTCGACTCGTTGGAGAGACGAGTCGACGACGTGCCCCGCGACGCACGAGTGGTCGTCATTTGCGCCGCAGGAACGCGAGCGCACCAGGGAGCCGAGATCCTCGCGCGTCACGGTCTCGCGAGCCAAGTGCTCGAGGGCGGCATGGGCGCGTGGGCGTCGACGGTCGATACGGTGACCGGCAACTTCGCCGGCGCGACGGTCGTGCAGTTGCGCCGTCGGGGCAAGGGATGTCTGTCCTACGTCATCGGCGTGGACGCCAACTGCGTCGTCATAGATCCATCCCTCGACCTCGATCAGTATCTCGACGTCGCTCGAGCGCACGGCTGGACCATCAGCCACGTGCTCGATACGCACCTTCACGCCGATCACCTGAGTGGCGCGCGCGCCCTGGTCGCCGCCACCGGCGCCGCCCTTTGGCTCAATCCCTCTGATCCCTTCACGTTCGACTTCGAGCCGTTAAGCGACGGACGAACCATTGCCTTGGCGCAGGGTGTCGAACTCACCGTTTCGGCCGTGAGCGTGCCCGGCCACACCGAAGGCTCGACGATGTACCAACTCGGACACGCGGCGATCTTTACTGGTGACACGCTGTTTCTCGAAAGCGTTGGCCGTCCCGACCTGGCCGACCAGGCGGAAGAGTTCGCGCACAATCTCTTTCGTAGCCTCCATCAGCGGGTGCTCCCGCTCTCGGACGACATCGTCGTCTTCCCAGCCCACTACGGCGCGAGTGTGCCAGTGCGTGCGGGAACGTTCGTGGCCCGCCCATTGGGAGAGTTGCGATCCGTCTTACCGGCGCTGGCCCTCGACGAGGATGACTTTGTGGCGTGGGCTCTAGAAAACGTGAAGGACCGTCCACCGAACTTTCAGCACATTGTGCGCATTAATGCGGGTCGCGAGGAACTCGGCAACGAGCTCGACGAGCTGGAACTTGGTCCCAATCGCTGCGCGATTGCGTAGTTTCGACGCCTCGAGTGAACGTTCCGTCCAAGTCCGCGGACGAACGTCGCCACCTCGGCTTGGAAAACGGAGTCCGAGGTCCCCACGCAAGAACGGTCGTCCCAAGCGCCCAACGTGCACAGGCTCGCGATCGAAGGTCGCCTGACCTCGTTGCGTTGATGGGGCGGTCGCCAGGTGCTGCATACTGAGATTCCGGGCCTTTCGTTGACGAGGTTCCTTCTAAATACCTGATCCGGAGCGGAATCTACTGCGCCACCGGCGCGCGTCGATGGAAGGCAACCGAGCGACGTGCCAATTCGTCGAGGTGGCGTCCTCACTGGTGGCGAATCTCGAGGAGAGACGCGTTGGGGCGACCAGGCCGGCGCCGACGTGTCGTTGCGCGCGGTCCTTCGCTCGTCGTTGAGGTGCATACGCGCACGAATGGGACTCGCCATAGTCAAACGTGTCGTGGGCGGCGACTGATCCACCGCGGCTTCGACTCCGCTTCATATGACGAACGTCAGACGTCGAATTGTCTTCATTCTTACGAGATTGCGGGCAACAATTACTGCGCTCTTAACGCTCACTTTCGCCGTCGCGATTCGTCACACGCCAACCTTTTCTCGTGTACGTTGACCCGGAATAATTCGGTGCCTACAGCGTTCTGGCGACATTACGAGTTCGTAACGATTCTCAGGTTGGCGAGTGTGAGGCGTTGGCGACGAGTCCACAACATCGAATTTACTACTGTTAATCAGGTATTTCATCAAAACAAACAATTGCGACAGTTTCCATCGAGATGACAAAAGAATGCCTTTGGGTATTCGCTTTGGCCGGGCGTTCTACGTATACTTTTGCTTGAGGTAACGGCCGTGTCTTGTCGCGAGGCGCTATCTTGTGCTGGACCGTGCTGTACCGATTGATCGAAAAGTAGAAGGCTGATGATGGTTG
>JADGOK010000211.1 GCA_017882985.1 Acidimicrobiales bacterium | reverse complement strand
GTGGGCAGATGGTCACCGAGCCATTTGCCATGACTCGACGGCACCATCAGGTCCTCGTCGCCGTACCAGACGCCCACGGGCGCGGTGATGGCGGTGGGGTCGAATCCCCACGGCGAGAAGAAGGCCCGGTCATCGTCATAGAAGCCGTGCCACCCGTTGGCGAAGGCGTGGCGACACGAGTAAGCCAACGCGGCGCGCGCCGCGTCGTTCTGAAGGGCCCGTTTGTCGACGTCGCTCACGAGGCCGCCGAAGAGGGAAATGATGTTCTCGGGCGTCGCGGTTGAGAACTCGCGAGCCGATCGAACCATCATCGCCTCATACTCGGGGCCGCCCTGCAACGAGAGTGCGAACTCCTCGACGTTCTCGGGTCCCATTCCGGCGGTCCAGTCAAAGTCGACGTCAATGGGGACGACGCCAGCGAGCGACCACGCCGCGCGGCACCGTGGCCGGTCCAGCGCCGCGCACGCGAGCGCGTGGGGACCACCCCCCGACCAGCCCGCGGCCACGTACTCATCTCGACCGAGGTGGTCGAGCACGGTTCTCGCGTCCTCTACCACCGCGGCGATCGAACGTCCTTCGAGACGAGTCGACGCGCCGTAACCGGGGCGCGAGATCGACACGAAGAAGAGATTCACCTCGTCGGTCACGTCGTCAAAGAACGAGGTGAGGCTGCTCGATCCGGGCGAGCCGTGATGAAAGAGGACCGTTCGTCCGCTCGGATCGCCCTGCGTCGTCACTTCCAGCACGCGTCCATCAGGGGCGTCGACGAGAGAATCAGTTGAGTGCATGGTTGCTGACAGCCTTTCCTGCCATCACCCTACGCTGGACGCGTGACCAGAGCCCGATGCGTTTGCGCCTCAAGGGTCATTGGCGCGCCACCCGGCGCAATATTCGATCTGCTGGCCGACCCTCGTCAGCACGCCGGGTTTGACGGTTCGGGGACGGTCATCGACGTGAAGCGCGCGCCGAAGCGGCTTTCGCTCGGCGCGACCTTCTCGATGGACATGAAGATGGGCGTCGGGTACTTCACGCGCAACAAGGTCGTCGCCTTCGAAGAGAACCGGTGCATTGCCTGGCACCACTGGTCCCAGTTCGTGTGGCGTTACGTCCTTGAGGAGGTCCCAGGCGGCACGAAGGTGACCGAGTCGTTCACGTACGACAAGCCATGGGCCTTCGTGATCTCTTGGTCGGATTGGCCCAAAAAGAATCGTCGGTCAATCGAGTTGACCCTCGAGAGGATCGCGTCCATCGTCACGGCGTGACGTTGACGTTCGCTCCCACGTTCAAGAGTTCCACCCACGTCTGACCAGGCGTCAGCGCGATTCGCTTGCCCGAAGCCGACTGGTAGGTAATGATGTCGGCTTTGGACGATCCACGCGACCACGTGCCGTGGATCTCCTTTCCGCCGGTGAAGACCGCGACGGTGCCCGTTCCCTGCAGATCGCCGTACGAGGACATCGTGCCGATGCCGTTCACGTAGTTGACCCACATCACGATGACGTTCTTGGGCGATTCACGCACGTGCGTGCCGGTCACGTCGGCCTGTCCGAAGAGTGTCCGATCCCACGACAACGACGTCGCGTTCCACGTCCACGTCACGGGATACATGCTCGGGAACACCACGGTGAACGCGGCCACCTTCGCGCCGACCACCTTTTGCTTCGCGGCTTGGTAGGTGAAGAGCGCCGGTGGAGGCGTCGGCGTGCCGCCCAAGGCGAACAGCTGCGGCGCGATCGCGTACAGGTTGTGCGGCGCGTAGCGGGTGGGATCACGGAACATCGCGGTGCCGGCGCTCGACTCGTCGATCAGTTTCAAACGGGGCACCGTAGAAATGCTCTGCACGGCGTAGGCGGCACCACCCGAATAGGCGAAGATCCCGCCGAGCGGCCAAACGACGCTCGTGTCAGTGGGTCGCACCGATCGCACGGGACCGACTTTTGCCGGTGCCTGCGAGTTAAAGATCGCCGCCAATCGAGTGATACCACCGTTGACGATCTCCTCGTACACGACGTCGGCCTGGTCGACCCCCCATTGGGGCAGGGCGTCAGGCGTGTTTTCGATCTTGATGGTCAACGCGGGCCGCTTCAGAGATAATCCGGACTGATCGGTCAGTCCGGTGAGCGGCGCGGTCGCGTAGTGGGGAGTGCCCGTCGTGGTGGTCGTGGGTACCGGGGATGCGGCTTTTGGCTTGAGCGCCAACCAGGCACCGATCCCCCCGCCTACGAGTACTACGGCCAGCACAGGAATAAGTATCTTTCGCACCCATTCAACTTAGTAAGCGAACGCGGGAGTACTGGCCATCCGCGAAGAAGCGTGACTTCAAAGGATTTTGTAGATGACCGTGTGTGGGAGTTGCGTTTCGGCACTCACGTGCTCTGATCCTTCTACGATCTGCCAGCCGATCGACTGGTAGAAGCCAAGCGCCGTGTCGCGCCCGTTCGCCCAGAGCTGTTCCACGCCCATGAGGCGAAGCTCGTCTTCGATTCGGTACATCACCGTGGCGCCGTAACCGCGGCCCTGCACGTCGAGGTCGGTGGCCATGAAGCGAAGTTGGAGTGACACGAGGTGTTCGTTCACGGGCGCGACACCGGGAAAGAACGACGCACTCACCACCAGTCGTCCGTCGGCGAATCCCGCGAAGTGCAGCGACGTCGCCTCGTCATCGCGCGGATCCGACACTGAGACGTCAGGGTCGTTGCCGCGCAGTACGCGCCGACGTAGGTCGTGCAACTGTTGAGGGTCCGCGCGAAGGACTCGAACGTCGCCGGGGACGTCGTCAGGCAAGGCTCTTCACCATCGTCATCAGGCGAATCGACGGGTCACGGTCCATGGTGATCGTCGCGCCCGTCGATCGAAAACCATTCTTGTCATAAAACGACCGTGCCCGCGTCACCGACTCGGTGACGTGCAGGTACAACGAGTCACCACCTTGGCCAATCGCCCAGTCACACGTCGCCTCGACCAACTGCGTGGCGACACGGGTTCCGCGTGACGAAGGCGACACGTACATGCCGTACATCCAGTGGGTTCCCGGCACGTAGTCGTTCAGTCCGCCCGAGACCATGCCGACGACCTCGCCGTCACGCTCGGCGAGGTAGAAGTGCCATTGACGGGCAACGGCACGCCAGCGATCGTCGCTCCAGATCGTCGCCTCCTCGTACGTTGATCCGTACGCCTCGGGTGTGTCGAGCAGTGATTCCAGTCGAATCGCGCGCAACGACATGGCGTCGCTGCTCGATCCACGACGCACGACGTACGGGTTACTGGTCATCGGAGTTCATTCGCGCGGCGACGTTCTGATCGCCGAAAGTTCCGCCAGCCAACTGCTCACGGACGCTGTGGACGTCAATCTC
>JADGOK010000210.1 GCA_017882985.1 Acidimicrobiales bacterium | reverse complement strand
CGGCACCGCTCTCGCGGTGAAACGCGAGGAGCTTGGTGATGTTGAGATCGGTCAGCACGTCACCGTTGACGACGAGGAACGTCTCGTCGATGTCGGCGTTCTGCGCCGCGAAGCGAATTGCTCCGGACGTATCGAGCGGCTCGAGTTCGACCGCGTAGGTCACGTTGATGCCCTTAATGACGTTGGACGGATACGCCTCGATGAAACTGTCGGGAAGGTACCCGAGGGCGAGGATCGCGTCAGTGACCCCGTGACGGGCCAGCGTCTCGAAGAGCGACTCGATCATCGGCACGCCCACCAGCGGCAGCATCTGCTTGGGCGTCTCGTAGGTCAGCGGCCGGAGCCGCGTCCCCTTGCCCCCGACCAGGACGATCGACTTCAAGATCAGCCCTGGGCTGCGGTCGTGGTGGTCGTCTTGACGGTCGTCGTCGTGGTCTTCACCGTCGTGGTCGTCGTCGCGCCCTTCACGGTGGTGGTGGTCGCGGGCAGGGTCGACGGCGTGGCGACCGTCGTCGAGGTCGTGGATTGAGCGGCCGCGAACATTGCGTTGATCGACGCCTGCAGGGGAAGCTTCGGCGTCACGCCTGCCGGCTCGAACGCGAGGGTCACGCGCAGGTAGCGCGAGAACTTGATCTTCGTCGGATCAGTGGTGATCGTCGGCTTCTTCTGGCCGAACGTCGTCCAGTAGGCGTAGCTCACCGTTCCCGCGGTACCCGCGTACTTCGAGTTGGCCGGGCAGGTGTCACCGTTGTGGTAGGTGGTCGAGTGGTTCGACGTGCCCGTCGAGGTCGGCACCGCCAACTCGCTGGAACTGGCGATGAGACCGGGGTACTCCGCGGCGAATTGACTCAACGTGGCCTGACTGCCCGCGTCGGCGGCCGAGACCGGACTGATCTTGACGACGTTGGCGGCCAGCACGGTGAAACCGCCCTTCGTGGTCGGGTCCGCGCTCAGGTACGGCAGACGCTTGCCACAGGCCTCGATGCCCAAACTGGCGTACCAGGTCGTTCCGACGGCCGGTGGGGTGCTCTTCTTCGCGGAGCCCGGGTGCTGGTACTCGTAACGCGCGAAAACGGTCGCCACGAGGCCGAGAATGACGATAACGACCAGAATCCCGTAGTAATTACCGGGTCGCGTCTTCTTATAGGCCTTGCCGCCGCCCGACGCCCCGACCCTGCTTACCCATTTACCTGCTGCGCTCTTAGCCACGCGGGCCACGCTACTAAAGAATCCGGGGTTCGATCACCGCGTAGGGGCGAAGGGACTCGAACCCTCACTGGAGGCGGTTTAAGCGCCCTGCCTCTGCCAATTGGGCTACGCCCCCACGCGGCGCTCTTGCGATGTAACCGTAACGCATTGTAAAGAGTTTCCAAACTCGCCGTTTGGGCTCCGGGGCTAACTAGGCTGGTTCCATGATTCGCGTGCGTCGTCGGGGCACGACTCAATCAACTCCCCTTCTGGTGCTCGCCACCATGGTCCTCACCTCGGTTCTCGTGCCCTCGGTCGCCGGAGGCTCGTCGATTCCCCAAACCCAGGCCCGAATCGCCCACCTGTCCCTCGTCCTGTCCGAACAGGAGAAGACGAGTGAGATCACCGCCAACGAATACGACGCCGCACGGGTCCAACTGGGCAACATCACCGCCAAGATCACGCGGCTCCAGCGCGAGGAGATGCAAAAGCGTGGCGCGATCAAGGTCACCTCGCACGCGCTCGTCGGCGCGGTCGTTCGCGCCTACGTCCTCGGAGCCGCCGACACCCAGACGCTCCCGCTCTTTGACTCGAACGCCACTGCGACTGACGCGCGCAAGGTCTACGAGGACCAGGTCATCGGGAACCTCACCGTCTTGAAGAACTCCTACGTCGCCGAGAAGAAATCGCTCGACGGGACCATCTCGGCCGTCGCGGTCCAGCGCTCGGCGGCCCAGCAGCAGACCTACCGCATGGAAGCCTTACTCTCCCAGAACGCACGCAACGAGAGCATCACCCGTTCGACTCTCGCGGTCGTGTCACGCGCGCTGAGGGGCCAGATCATCACCTATGAGATCCAGGTCGGGGTCGCCGCGGCGAAGGCGAAGGACATCGCGGGTGAGGAACAAGCCGTCACCGCCGCTTCAGCCGTCGGAGGCCAAGACGCCGCGAACCAGGTCCTCCAGGCAATCCAGGCGGCGACGCCGCCGGTCGTCTCGGGCGTCGCGGCCGGATCGGCCGAGGGCATGGCGGCGCTGCACGCCGCCGAATCACAGATTGGCGTGCCGTACGCCTGGGGCGGCGAGACGCCCGGCGTTGGTTTTGACTGCTCGGGACTCGTCCAGTGGGCGTGGGCGAAAGCCGGCTTCACCATTCCGCGCACCACCGAGTCCCAGTACCCGGCGATGCGCCACATCCCCTTAGGCGCGTTGCAACCGGGCGACCTGCTCTTCTACTACAACCTTGACGGCGACCAGCTGGTCGACCACGTCGTGATGTACGCCGGCAGCGGTCCGTGGGGAACGAGCACGATCATCGCGGCCGCCCACTCGGGTACGACCGTGAGCTTCGCGCCGATCTTCACCTTCGGTCTCATCGGCGCCGCCCGACCCTGACCTCTTGGTTGTAGTTCGTGGCCATTACGACGTCCCTCGTCATCCCCGCCTACAATGAATCGGCTCGCCTCGGTGCCGGCTTCGAGCGACTACGCCCGACGCTTGAGACAATGGGGACCGACTCGACCGAGGTCATCGTCATCGATGATGGCTCGAGCGACGACACCGCGCGCGTCGCTCACGAGGTGTACGGCCACCTCCCCCACACGCTCTTCGTGCGCCAACCCGTCAACAGGGGCAAGGGTGCTGCCGTTCGCCTCGGCCTCGGTCTCGCGAGCGGCGACTACGTGATCGCCACCGACGCCGACATGGCGATCAAACCCAACCAGTTCCCCGACGTCGTGGCGCGGCTGCACGACGTCGCGCTGGTGGCGGGTTCGCGCGTGCACGAACGCCACATTCGTTACGACTCGGTGCCGCGCACCCTCGCCGCCAGCACCTTCAACCGTTTCGTGCGCCACTACGCGCACACGACGCTGCGCGACACGCAGTGCGGCTGCAAGGGGTTCCAGCGTGGTCCGGGCCGCCTGCTGGGACTCCTCGGCATGATCGACGGATTCGCGTACGACGCCGAGATGCTCTATCTGGCGAGTGAGTTAGCGATTCACGTGGAACCACTCAGTGTCACGTGGGATGACGTCAGCGGCTCCTCGGTGAAGATGGGGCGCGACTCACTGACCATGTTGCGCGATATCCGCTCGCTCACGTCCACGCACTACGAGAATCCCGTCGTCGAGCTCGTGACGAACGTGGACGTCGCTGCCGTCGCGGAGG
>JADGOK010000209.1 GCA_017882985.1 Acidimicrobiales bacterium | reverse complement strand
TTCGACACCCCAGAGTGCCTCTCGTCCGAGCACCCGTTCGCTGAGATCGGCGAGGGCGAGTCCGAGGAATGCGCTCGCCAGCGCGCCTTCGGTCGCGCCCTTCTCGGCGTACGAGAGACACGCCCGCGCCGTCGCGATCGCACTCGCGGCGTGGGCGACGTCGTAGGCGAGGGACTGCTCCTGGTCGGGTCCGCCGCGGTCCTTCAATTGTCGGACGGCACCGTCGATCACCCGTTGGGCCTGGTCGACGAGTTCGCTCGCTGCATCGAGTGGTGCGGATGAGGGCATAGGAGAAAAACTACCGGCTGGAGCGACGCGGCAGGCGAGACGTAGGCTGGCTGGGTGAACGTGACAATGCTCCTCGCCGATTCAGCCCAGGTCGCCGACGGCAAGCTCTACATCCTGGGCGGCGGCTGGTCGGTCACCGGACCGGACCCCACGCCGTCGGCGGTCGCGATGAAGGTCGGCGTCGACTGGCACGAGTTCAACGCCAATCACCACTGGGAACTGTTCCTCGAAGACGCCGACGGTCAACTCGTGCACTTCGAGACGCCCGAGGGCACGCAAACGATCGAGATCCGCGGCGACTTCTCGGCGACCGCTCCCGAGGGCGTTCCCGTCGGCACGCCCGTCGACGTGCCGATCGCGGTCAACTTCGGCCCCATTCCTCTCAGCCCCGAGTCACGCTTCACGTGGCGCCTCGTGATCAACGGCGAGTCGCTGCCCGGCGGGACGGTCTCGTTCACGACGCGCCCGTTGCCCGAGGCGACCGAAGAGGATTAGGTCGCCTCACCACGACCCGGTGGGGCAGACTTGAGAACGTGAGCACATTCGATCGCCCCTTCGGCCGGTACTTCGAGGACTTCGAGGTCGGTGACATCTACAAGCACTGGCCCGGCAAGACCATCACCGAAGCCGACGACCATTTCTTCTGCATGATCACGATGAACCACCATCCGCTGCACACCAACGCCTGGTTCGCCGAACACGAGAGCGTCCAGAAGCGCAATGTCGTGGTGGGTAACCTCGTCTACTCACTGGTGCTGGGGATGAGCGTGCCCGACGTGTCCGGCGCGGCGATCGCGAACCTCGAAGTGGAGACGTTGATCCATCGCTACCCGACCTTTCACGGCGACACCATCTACGCCGAAACCCGCGTGCTCGACAAGACCCCGTCGGCGTCCAAGCCCGACCGGGGCATCGTGCTCGTCGAGACCAAGGGCTTCAACCAGGACGGTCTCGAGGTCTGTTACTTCCGGCGCAAGGTCATGGTCTGGATGCGCGACTTCGCGCCACCACGCCAGCGCCCCTACGGTGACGACGTCTGGGAGTAACGACCACGCCGCGTTTCGACGCGCGCTTCGTCGTGCCGCCCCCCGACTCCGTCGAGAACTCCCGTGGATCGGACACCCCGACCCCTGGGCGGTACTCGTCAGCGAGGTGATGCTCCAACAGACCCAGACGTCGCGCGTCGTTGGTCCCTGGGAGCGGTTCCTGCGACGGTTCCCGACCCCGACGTCGTGCGCCGATGCGTCGCTCGCCGACGTGCTGCGGCTCTGGGAGGGACTGGGCTATCACCGTCGAGCCAAGGCGTTGCACGCCGCCGCCAAGACTATTCGCGACCGGTTCAACGGTGAGGTGCCGTCGTCGGTGCCCGATCTGCTGGAACTGCCCGGCGTGGGCGACTACACCGCCCACGCGGTGGCGTCGTTCGCCTTCGACCAACACGTGGCGGTGCTCGACACCAATGTCGGACGGGTCCTCGCGAGGGCGATCGCCAATCGAACGCTTCGTCGCGCGGAAGCGAAGACCATGGCGTACGAGCTGCTGCCGCGAAGCGGCGCCGCCGCGTTCAACCAGTCGATGCTCGATCTCGGCGCCCGATTCTGCACGTCGTCACCGCGGTGCGTGGAGTGCCCCGTCGCGCGGCACTGTCGTTGGCGTCGTGACGGTGGCGCGGATCCGGCCCCCAAAAGCGCTGGCGTCTCGCGGCCCCAATCGGTCTTCGTCGGGTCGAACCGTCAACTGCGCGGGAAGGTACTCGCGTCACTGCGCCACTCGTCGCGCACCGAGCGTCAACTGGCCACCTTGCTCGACGGCGTCGATCGTGGACGTTTCGACGAGGTCCTCGAAAGTCTGCTGGCCGACGGCCTGATAGAGCGAAAACGCTCGTCGTTCCAACTGGCGCAGTAGCGACGGGCGGACCTCGAGACGCCGCTACGAGTCCACGACGTTCTTCGTGACTTTGGCCCCTATTGGCGGGTCATCGACTCGCGCCATGCTGTCACTGGGGGTGATTGGAGGGTGCCATGCACCGTATCGTGATCCTCGGGGCGGGTACCGGCGGAACGCTGGTGGCCAATCGCCTGCGCAAGGTCTATTTCCCGGATGAAGCGTCGATCATCTGCATTGATCAAGATGATCGCCACGTCTACCAGCCGGGTCTGCTCTTCGTCCCCTTCGGCCTCACCCAACCCGAGGACATCGTGCGTCCGCGTGGTCGTCAGATTCACGACCACATCGAGTACCGCAACACGACCGTGTTGGGCGTCGACATCGAAGCCCAGCGCGTGCGGTTGGCCGACGACGTCGCGCTCGACTACGACGTCCTGATCGTCGCCACGGGCTGCGTCCTCGCGCCCGAGGAGACCGAAGGTCTGAGCGGACCGGGCTGGATGGAGAAGGTCTTCACCTTCTACACACCCGAGGGCGCGTCCGCGCTCGAAGGCAAGATGGCGGACTTCAAGGGCGGCAAGTTCGTCGTCAACGTCGTCGAGATGCCGATCAAGTGTCCGGTGGCGCCGCTCGAGTTCTGCTTCCTGGCGGACTGGTACTTCACCGAGCGCGGCATCCGCGACCAGGTGCAGATGACCTACGTGACGCCCCTCGACGCGGCGTTCACCAAGCCCGTGGCCGCGAAGCACCTCGGCGGAATGTTGCAGGATCGAGGGATCGAACTGGTGACCGAGTTCAATACCGGTGAGGTCGACGGGGCGGGCGGGCGACTCGTCTCCTACGACGAGCGCGTGATTGACTTCGACCTGGCCGTCGTGGTCCCGGTGCACAACGGCGCGAGTTACGTCGCAGCGTCGCCCGGTCTCGGTGACGCGCTCGGTTTCGTGCCGACCGATCCGCACACGCTGCAGAGCCTCGCGTCACCGAACGTCTTCGCGATCGGTGACGCGACCGCACTGCCCGTTTCCAAAGCCGGCTCGGTGACCGACTTCGAAGGCGAAGTGCTCGTGGACAACGTGTGCGACTTCCTCGAGGGCAAGCCCCTCTCCGCCTCGTACGACGGTCACGCGAACTGCTTCATCGAGACCGGGTTCTCCAAGGCCATGCTGATCGACTTCAACTACGAC
>JADGOK010000208.1 GCA_017882985.1 Acidimicrobiales bacterium | reverse complement strand
AGCGGGTGGTTTCGCCTTGGAGCTGCTCCCTCGACTGTCGTTCTTGTAGAAGCCGCTGCCCTTAAAGACGATGCCCACGGCGGAGAAGACCTTGCGCAGTTCTCCTCCGCAGGCCGGACAGGTCGTGAGCGCCGGGTCGGCGAACTTCTGCACGGCCTCGAGACGTTCGTGACACGTCTGACATTCGTATTCGTAGGTCGGCATGGGAACTCCAGTGGGCAAAGCGACCAGAGCAGTGTAACGCTCGACGTCGCCAGCTCAATCGTGACGTCGGTAGCATGGCGACGTGGACGACTTCCACCAACTACGCATGTCGGCTCGTGAGGGGACCTTTCCGCGCGATCTGGGCCCCTCTGAGGTCAGTGCTCGCCGCGCCCTGGCGCGTTGTCGCATCAAGATGTTGGCCTCGACCACGGCGAGTGTGGCCGCCAACGCGATGAACAAGGGCGACGTGCTCGCGACCGCGCGCGTCGCGGGGATTCAGGCGGCGAAACAGGCGTCGTCACTGTTGCCGATGGCGCACCCGGTACTCGTGGGCAACGTGCACGTGAATTTCAACATCGCCGACACCTACATCGAGGTCGAAGCCAGTGTCGACACGGTCGACCGCACCGGCGTCGAGATGGAGGCGCTGGTCGCCGTGACGGTGGCTGCCTTGACGATCTACGACATGTGCAAGTCCGAGGACCGTACCATGACCGTCGAAGAGGTGGCGTTATGGGAGAAGTCGGGCGGCCGCTCGGGCACGTGGCGCCGTGAAGAAGCCCTCAGCGACGTCCCGGTCGACAAGCGCCCGTAGCCGTCCGCAGGGCTCGTCGCATGCTTCGAGGCGCGACGACGGTACCCTCGGGGTGACGAAGGAGCACGATGGTCAGCATTCGAGGTGAAGTGGAGGGACGTCGCGAACGTCTCATCGCGCTGGTTCTCTTGCTGCAGGACGCGACCAAAGTCAACCCGGTCACCCAGGAGGAGATCGTCCGCGACCTCGTCATCGACGAGTTTCCCGCGTCGGCGAAGGGGCCCCGCAAGATCCGCGCCTACGACGGCAGCGACACGGCCGTGCGCCAGAAATTCGAGCGCGACAAGGCGAGCATCCGTGAACTCGGCTTTCAGATCGAGACCGTCGCGCTCGACGACGGGGGAGCGGGCTACTGGATCGACCCCAAGAGCGCGTACGCGCCGCCCATCTACTTCAGCGACGACGAGTCGCGCGTCGTGCAGCTCGCCCTGCGGCTGTACGGCTTCGGATCGACCGGCGCCTTCAGTGTGTTCAGCGAAGGACCGGCCGGTGACGGCGGTCTCGAGTTCTCGAATTACTACACGCCGGTGCTACGGGCACTCAACCTTCGCCGGGCGCTGGTCTTTGACTACCGGTCCTCGACCAACAAGTCACGTATGGTCGAGCCGCTCGCGATCGAGGTCTTTCACGGAGCGCCGTACCTCGTCGCCCGGGTCTTTGGCACCGAGGAGATCAAGGGCTACCGATTCTCCCGCATGACCTCGATGCCGAACGTCTTGCATGACACCTTCAACGTCGATGACGCGACGCTCGAGGTCGCTCGGTCGTGGCGTCCCGAGTACACCAAGACGCCGACACCGGTCGACGTCGTGGTCACGACGAACGAGAACTACCGCGACCTCCTGCTGCGCCAGTACCCCCGCGCCGTCGCGGCGAACAAGAAGGAAGGCCGGGTCGAGGTCGGCATCACGTTCGACAGTCAGTGGGCGGCGCTTCGCTTCGTACTCGAGGCCGCCGATCGGGTCGCGTTGAAGAATCCCAAGTCGTTGAAGAGCGACCTCGAGGACTGGTTGAAGCAGGTCAATCGGGGTAAGACGCCGCCAATCGAGTCGCTCGCGTTCGCGGGACCGGCGACCAACGACGTGCTCGGCCAGACCCTGCAGCTCTTGCACGCGGTCTACCTCTCCGAGGACGGACTGCGCGTGAGCGAACTGGCGACGCGATTCTCGCTCGAGCCCGATCACGTGCGCCTCATCATGGACCGGTTGGTGTCGCTGCAGCCATTGGGTGACCGTCACGGTCATCCGGCCCACGTCATCAAAGAGTGCGACGACTGGGACGACGAGGCGAAGGATGACTCCACGTACCGCGCCGACTTCAGTGACGCCGACGCCCAGGACGGCGAACCGTCACCACTGATGTGGCGCGACCTGTTCGAGTTGAACATCGCGCTGCGCGAAGCGTCACGGGTTTACACCGATCCGGCGATCTTCTCGGCCGTCGGCAAGATCGAGAACACCATCCAGGCCTTCGTGAACGTCGATTCGCCGATCAACGAGCCGCTGCTCGCCGAAGTGCAGTTGGCCGTCGAGCAGCACGAGCAGATCAAGATCGAGTACACGGCCGGTGTCGAGGAAGAGTCGCGAGTTCGTTCGATCGAGCCGCGCGAGATCAGGGTGCTCAACGGCCACACCCTCGTGCGCGCCTACTGCACGACCCGCCAATCCTGGCGAACCTTCCGGGTTGACCGGATCCGCAGCGTGCTCGCCAAGTCGCCCGCCGTCGAGCAGCGAGAGCCCGACGCCGCGGTCAACTGGCTGACTCAGGTCGGCGACGAGGGCGACGAGGTCGTCGCGATCGTCGAACCCTATCGACGCTGGCTCTTCGAGCCGCTGCACAATGCCCAGTGGAGCGTCCTCGACGACGGTCGCAGCGCCGTACGGTTTCGTGTCTCCAATACGAGTTTTCTCGACAATCTCATGCTCCAAGCGGGCGGTGGCGCCGTGATCGCGACGCCCGCCTACGCCAAGGCCGGACACGAACTCGCCAAGAGAATCGCTGATCAGCTGTAGGCCGACCGTTGTGCACCTCGAAAGAGGTGGGACGTGTTGCGACTGTTCGTCCGTCGTTCAAACGACGTCGGGTATTTCAGCGATGATGCGGCGCGAGAACTCGAGGGCCTGCGCGACGGCGGACCGGGTTGGTGGTTGCGCGGCGAGGGCGACACCCGGGACGTTCGCGACGTCGCGCGCGTCTTCTCCTCAACCGATCGCTCCGCCGTTCAGGGCTACGACATCGTCGTCGCCGCGCCGCGACCGATTTCGATCCTGCTGGCGCTCGACCCCGAGCACGGCGGCGGCGTCATCGAGGCGCATCGTGCCTCAGTGGCGTCGTCGATTGCCTACCTCGAAGAACGTGGGCTGGTCGTGCGAGCAACCCGCGACGGCGAACGTGTCGACGAGGCTGCTCTCTGGGAGCGCGTGGTGAGTTTCACCCACGGGCTCAACCGCCACGGCGAACCGCACCTGCACGACCACGTGCTCGTCGGCGCACGGCCCGAGGGTTCGTCGAGTGTTCTCGACAGCCGTTCGCTCTTCGTGCACGCGCCCGCTGCGGACGCACTCTATCG
>JADGOK010000207.1 GCA_017882985.1 Acidimicrobiales bacterium | reverse complement strand
CCCAACGACGTTCGACGCAGCATCGGACTGGCGGGCCAGTTCGCAACGGTCGACGAGAACTTGACGGGATTTGAGAACCTGCGCATGGTCGGTCTGCTCAACCATCTGGAGAAGTCCTACGTGATCCGGCGCTCCCAGGAGTTGCTCGAACGGTTCGGGCTCGGTGACGCCGCGAATCGCACCTGCAAGACGTACTCGGGCGGCATGCGACGCCGCCTCGACCTCGCCGCCGCCCTCGTCGCCAATCCACCGCTGCTGTTCCTCGACGAACCCACGACCGGCCTCGATCCCCAAAGCCGCCAGGACCTCTGGGCCATCATCGAGGGTCTGGTCGAAGGAGGCACGTCGGTGCTGCTCACGACGCAGTACCTCGAAGAGGCCGACCGTCTCTGCAAGCAGTTGGTGGTCATCGACCACGGCCAGATCATCGCGGAAGGGACCTCGAACGAACTGAAGGCCCGGCTGGGCAATACCGTACTGTCGCTCAGCTTCGCGGACACCGACGACGCACGCCGGGCCGCCGTGTTGCTGCTCGCAATCTCGAGCAAGCCGGCCAACGTGGACGGAACCGTCGTGGATCTCACCGTCGATGACGGTCCGGCCGCGGCGGCCGAGGCATTGCGACGACTGAGCGTTCCCGGCATCACCGTCACCGGACTCACGCTTCGCGAGCCGAGTCTTGACGACGTCTTCTTGAACCTCACGGGTCACAAGGCCGAGGACGCGCTCGCGACACCCGACGAAGGCGCGCCTCGACCGCGCCGAGCACGAAAGGTCCGTTCATGAGCACGACAACGATTGCGACACACCCGCAGCGCAGCGCGTTGCGATGGGCGGTGAGCGACATCCTGACCATGGCGCGGCGGAACCTGCTGGCCCTCTTTCGCATCCCGACCGCGCTGGTCTTCGCCGTCATTCAACCCGTCATGTTCGTGCTGCTCTTTCGCTACGTCTTTGGCGGAGAGATTCAAATACCCGGCACCGTCTACGTCAATTACCTGATCCCCGGAATCCTGGTCCAGACCACGATCTTCGGTGCGGTCGGCACCGCCATCGGCCTCGCCGAAGACCTCCAACGCGGTCTCATCGAACGGTTCCGGGCACTCCCGATGGCGCGCATGGCGGTGCTCGGCGGACGCACCGTCTCGGACCTGGCGCGCAACGTCCTGGTCGTGGTGATCATCACCGGTGTCGGGCTCCTCGTCGGCTTTCGTCCGCACGGCGGCATCGTGGCAATAGTGCAGGCCTGCCTCCTCATGCTGCTCTTCGCCTACTGCCTTTCGTGGGGCTTCGCGTACGTGGGACTCGCCGCACCGAATTCCGAGACCGCGCAAGCGATGACGTTCCCCTTGATCTTCCCACTGACGTTCGCGTCGGCCGTCTTCGTGCAGGTCAAGACGATGCCGTGGTGGCTGCGGCCCTTCGCCAACAACCAGCCGGTCACTCAGGCTGCCGACGCCGTTCGCGGGCTGATGCTCGGTCACCCGCACGGCAATTCCACGTGGATCACGATGCTGTGGTCGATCGGCGCCATTGCCGTCCTCGGACCGCTCGCCACTCGACGGTATCGACGCGCCGCGTAGGCAGCTCGTGGCACTACTCAGCGTCGAAGAACTTCAGGCGATACTCACCGAATCCTTCCCCGACAGCGACGTTCCGCAAGTCGAGGCGGTCGACGTCGACACCGTGACCATTTGGCAACCAATCACCGACCGTCACGGTCGGCCCGGCGGGACGATGTCGGGTCCGACGATGATGCTGCTCGCCGACACCGCCGCGTGGATGGCCATCCTCGCCCAAATCGGGCCAGTGTTGCTCGCCGTGACCACGAGTCTGCATATCGACTTCTTGCGTAAACCCCAGTTGAGCGATCTCATGGCCCGGGGTCGCGTGCTCAAACTTGGTCGCAAGTTGGCGGTCGTCGAGGTTGAACTTTTCTCAAGAGGTTCGCGTGAACTTGTCGCGAAGGCACAGGTAACGTACTCATTGCCCTCGTCGACAACCTAGGAAGTTCACCCTCCTACTGGTCGTTGGCACTACGCGTACTCGACCCGGAATGAAGGACACCCTGAGCACCGATCTCACCGCTCGTCCACTCTCGAAGACCTTGATCACCGTCATGGCGGCGGCGATCGGCCTGATCGTCGCCAATCTCTACTACCTCCAGCCGCTGCTGCACCAGGTGAAGGGCGAATTCGGGGTCAGCCCCGCGAGCGCGTCGCTGCTGCTGACCCTCACCCAGTTCGGTTACGCCGCGGGCCTCGCGCTGGTCGTGCCGCTGGGTGACCTCATTCCGCGTCGTCGACTGGTCGTCGCGATCTTCTTGGTGTCGGCGGTGCTGATGGTAGTGGGCGCCCTTCTCACGTCGTTCGTCGCGTTCGCCGCGATCACGCTCTTCATTGGACTTTCGTCCGTGGGCGGCCAGGTGATCATCCCCTTCGCGGCGGACCTCGCCGAACCGTCGCAACGCGGCCGCGTCATCGCGCGCGTGATGTCCGGTCTGCTACTCGGCATCCTGCTCTCTCGTACGGTGTCGGGTCTCGTCGCCCAAGCGGCCGGCTGGCGAACCGTGTACTGGGGCGCCGCCGCGTTGCTCGCAATCATGGCCTACGTCTTGCACCGCGTCCTTCCGGAGGAACCGGTGCGTAGTCACGTTCCCTACGCGAAGCTCGTCGCCGGTTCCTTCTCACTGCTGGTGACCCTCAAGCAACTCCGTCGCCGCGCGTGGTTTGGCGCGTTGATCTTCGCCGCCTTCAGCGCGCTGTGGACGACACTCTCGTTCCACCTGTCCGGCGCGCCCTTCCACTACTCCAACGGCGTGATCGGACTGTTTGGACTGTTCGGCGTCGCGGGCGTGGTCGCCGCCAACCTGGCCGGCCACTCGGCCGATCGACAGCGAAGTCACCTCGCGACGATCGCCGCCGCCGGGTTGATCGGCACGTCGTTTCTCATCTTCTACCTCGGACGCCATTCGTTCGTCGCGATCGCGCTGGGCATCATCATCCTCGACACGGGGATGCAGGGCATGCAGATCACCAACCAGTCGATCATCTACTCCCTGTCGCCCGAATCGCGCAGCCGCATCAACAGCGCCTACATGTTCTGCTGTTTCATCGGTGCGTCGCTCGGCTCGTTCGCGGCCGGCCAGCTGTACGCGGCCTACGGGTGGGCGGGCGACTGCTGGCTCGGCGGAGGGATCGGACTCGGTCTCCTCGTGCCGGCCCTGATCTGGCGCACACCGATCACGGTGTAACTGGATCGTCGAACACGAGAGCAGCGAACAGGAATGTGCTGAGGAATTTCCGACGCGGGCGTACGGCACGTTCGGCTAGCGTGACCGAATCGGGTTCCATGGAGCCGTCGGCTCC
>JADGOK010000206.1 GCA_017882985.1 Acidimicrobiales bacterium | reverse complement strand
GAAGACAACATGGCTCCGATGATCTTCGTCGATCTTGAGGACCGGGTGATCGCCGCCAACGACGCATTCTGCGAGATGATCGGTCGATCGAGGGACGACGTGCTCGGGGGCGACGTGGACCTGTTCACGTACCATGAGGACATCGAGGCCCTCCCCGAGACGCCACGACGGGTCGTCAACGACGACGGACAGATGCGCTACTCCAAGCGGTACCTGCACAAGGATGGGCGCCAGATAATTGTCGACGTGTCTAAGTCGCCGGCGCGCGATGATTCG
Organism: Acidimicrobiales bacterium; assembly: GCA_017882985.1. Lineage (GTDB taxonomy): Bacteria > Actinomycetota > Acidimicrobiia > Acidimicrobiales > RAAP-2 > RAAP-2. The sequence goes on along the minus strand of JADGOK010000206.1, from coordinate 3,098 downwards.
GGCAAGACGTTGTACTACATCATCTCCGAGCGCGACGTCACCGAGGAGCGGACGCTCACTGCCCAAATACGCCATCAGGCACTTCACGATCCCCTCACCGGACTCGCGAACCGCGCCCTCTTCGAGGACCGGCTGAGTCAGGCCCTGGCGCGCGTCGCCCGCAACGGCGGGATGGGGGCGGTGTTGCTACTCGATCTCGATGACTTCAAGGGCGTGAACGACACGCACGGCCACCTCGTGGGCGACCAACTCCTCAAGGGCATTGCACGTCGCTTCGAGCTGGTCACGCGCGCGACCGATACTCTCAGCCGTTTCGGGGGTGACGAGTTTCTCTACCTCGCCGAGGGGCTGTCGTCCGCGGCCGAAGCCGCCGAAGTGGCGACTCGCCTGCTCGACGTGCTCGCGACGCCGTTCACCTTTCAAGGGGTACACCTCGAGCAGCACGCGAGTATCGGGATAGTGGTGTGGGACGAAAGTAACGCGAACAGCACCGAATTCATCCAGAACGTCGACGTTGCCCTCTACGAGGCGAAACGGGGCCACCGGGGCAACTACGCCTTCTTCACGCCGAGTATGCACCAGCAAGCCATCCGCCACTTCGCTCTCGCTCAAGAACTTCGCCAGTCCCTGCAGCAAGGGGACCTCACGATGCACTACCAGCCCATTGTCAATCTCGAGACATCCGTCGTCGTTGGCTACGAGGCCCTGATGCGCTGGCACCACCCCGAGCGGGGCTGGGTACCGCCCACTGTCTTCATACCAATCGCCGAGCAGAGTCAATTGATTCTCGAACTCGGTTCGTTCGCGCTCCACGACGCGGTGAGCGTTGCCAGCTCGTGGCGCGATCCAAATCCCGGCGCGGCTCTTCCGTACGTCACGGTCAATCTGTCCGCCCACCAATTTCAGGACCCCGATCTCGTTCCGCTGATTGAACGGTCGCTCAAATCGAGCGGTCTCTCGCCGGATCGCCTGATTCTCGAGATCACCGAAGGCGTAGCGCTCCTGAACGTCGCTGAAACACTCAACGTCATCAGCAGTCTCAATGCCCGCGGCATCGGCATCGCGCTCGACGACTTCGGGACCGGCTTCTCCTCGCTTTCGTACTTGACACGTCTCCAACCACGCATCATCAAGATCGATCGCTCGTTCGTGAGTCCCCAGATCGAGAGTGTCCAGAATGACACGCTGCTCGAGATGATCGTCGCTCTGGGAAATCGCCTCGGTATGACGATGTTGGCCGAAGGCATCGAGACCGTCGCGCAGTTAGACCGGCTCCGATCCCTCGATTGCGAACTCGGCCAAGGCTTCCTCTATTCCGCCCCAGTTCCCGCTGACGACGCCACGATGATGGTCGGTCACGTCTTTCCCATTTGAGCCCCGAAGCTCAGTTGAGCCTGTTGTGAGAATGGCGTCGACGCGCTGCCATGAGCACCAAGCGCCATCCAACCATCGCGCCACCGAGAAAGACGAGCGCGACAATGATGAAGGCAACGGCCGTACCCTGATTCGCGAGGACTCGCAAGACCATCCCGACAGCCACCGTGAAGAGCGTTACGACGAGTCCGTCTCGCATCGACAGACCTGAGTGGCGTCGGGAGATCAAAGCTAACCACCCAAGGAGAAGGCCGACCGCAAACGGCCAGGTCGTCGAGGCGAACCCGGCGAGCCGGTAGCCGTGATCGTGAACGGAGCGGCCAATGCCCACGAAGAGCAGTACGATCCCGAGGTCAGCAAGGGCCCAGGATCGTTGCATGGAGGACGAGCCTAACCCCGCTTCACTCCCCTCAGTGCGGCGGTGCCCGGAGTGTCAATTCGAGTCACGAGAGAATTCAATGCCTCTCGGTCCCGCGAGTTCTCTTAAACGAAGCTCCCTTCGCTGAACACGGTGAGGAAGGCTTGTACGACGCCAGCGACGGCTGAGTACACCGACAACCGGAAGTATCGAGATGGCGACGCACCGACCCGTCAAACCACCGCTTCCTACCGAGGACGGCGAGACGGTGGCAGTGTGGTCGGAGGTTGCAGTCGAGCGGGTAACTCGTCCAAGAGTTCTCGCGTCGCGTGCGCGATTGCCTCAATCGCTCTCTCGAGGGCCGTCTCAGTTCTCGCAGAGGAAGTTCGCACGCCACTCACTTTTCGCACGTACTGTCGTGCGGCCAACTCGATCTCTTCGTCCGTCACCTTCGGCTCGAGACCTCGCAGGGTGGTGATGTTTCGACACATGACGCGATAGTAGGGCGCCGGAATGGTGCTGACAAATGGCACTACCATGCAGAACGTCAAGGGCACTGACGAGCGCGAAGCAACGGCTCGACGCGATGCCGCTCACCCAAAGCGCCGCGCCCAGCGGGTCGAGCCGGCATCGGCAATACTGAGATCCTTGGACGCAGTCCTCACCACCCAACGGCGCTTCGCGCCGACCAACACCGACGCGCGGGGTTTCACCTTGGTCGCCACCTTGGTGCTCGTCGTTATCCTTGGCGTTCTCGCGACGGTGGTTCTCTCGGGCGAGCATCCGTCGGCCACTACCGGTACGGGTGCCTCGACGCTGCCGGGAACTGCTTCAACGATGCCCCAGAACGCCGGCACCGACGCCGACTTGGCCGTACGAGCCGCGTGCGAGTCCGATTTTCTGTCCGTCACGGCGGCGCTGAACGACTATCGGACACTCAACGGTGCTGCACCAAGTTCTGGCATCTCGTGGGCAACGGCGAAGGCGCACGGGGGGCCCTACCTCACGACGTGGCCCGGCCAAACGCGATACTTTTCGATCTCGTGGAACGGGGCCATTCTCAGTGTGGTTCCCACGACTGGTGCGTCGTCCCACGGAAACGTCGGCACGCGTTCGCCCAAGACCGGTTGTTACGCGGCCTGAGCTCTACTCGCCCATCAGAATTTTCGAAACAGACGACTGCCGCGCCTCACGTAAAAGGTGAATCGGTGCCAAGGCGTTCCTACGATCAGGGCTGTGGCGCGTCACCTCGGACTACCGCATCTGCTCGGTTTAGCGGAGACTCTCGTTCAAAGTACTCATCCTCCTCGGTCATCCACCGAGCCCACTGACCGGCCATTGCCACGCCGTCGCGTTGAATTCCCCT
>JADGOK010000205.1 GCA_017882985.1 Acidimicrobiales bacterium | reverse complement strand
TTCTGCCAACTGGGTGGTCGCGCCCTCGTCGAGGGAGTTGGCGAGCAGCTGACGTCGCTGCCGTTCGAGGAGCGCAACGTGACCCTGATCGTTCCGAGTTTCGGGGTCGACACGGCGGCGTGCTATCGCGCCTACGACGAACTATGGGCTGACGGTTGGCGCCCGGAGGGCTCGAACCACCTCGAGGTGCCGGCCGGCGTCGTCGAGCCCAGACTCAAGAGGACCCTCGAATGGTTACGAGGGGAGTTCGGACCCGACGTGCAACTGGCGGGATCAGGCTCCACGCTCTTCGTCGAGGGGCTCCTATCGGACAAACTGCGCCACTGGGACGTCGAGGGTCCCGAGGGCACTCTCCAGTTTGACCAGACCGTCACCACGCCCGAATAGGCGTCGTCGAAAGCTATTTACCGGCGGCGCGACGCTGGAAGCGGGTTCGCTTCAGCATCTTCTTGTGCTTCTTCTTGCGCATGCGCTTACGGCGCTTCTTAATTAATGATCCCATGGCTCGTACGACTCTACTAGGTCTGGTCCGGGGTCCACAAAGTCGTCAGTGGACCTCGCCGGGGCGTTCGTCGCGAGCGAATCGTCGGGTGCCTAGGAGGGGTCCGCGACGCGATCGATGCGCAGGGCTTGGCGCGGACAGCCGCGAACGGCGTAGCGGGCCGACTCGAGCGCCGCGAGGTTCGACAGTGGTACCGGGACTGTCGTGATGATCGGGTAGCCCCATTCGTCCATGTGCACGAGATCGGGCGCCAGCTCGCCGCAGTGCCCGAAGCCGTCACAGAGAATCGGATTGATGCTGAGGACGAAACCACCCGACCGGCGTCTTATTCCCATACGAGTTCCTCTTCGCGCTCGAGCGACGGGACCGCGGCGTAGTGCTGCGCCGATCGGCTCGCCGCGCAGTGCGCGCCGCGCAGGTGGTTCTCGATGTCGCTCGCGAACACCTCGAGGGCCGTGCGCACCAGGCGCACGACGCCGTCGGGGTGACGACAGGCGCCGCGCCCTTCGATCACGCCACAACGCTCGATGAGCCGTTGGCAGGCCGCTTGGTTGTCGCGCGCGTTCTGGGTCAGGTGCCAGAGGTCTTCGGCGATCGCCGGCAGGCCAAAGGCGCACGGTCCGCACTGACGGGCGCTCTCGTTGGCCATCCACTTGGCGATGCGCTGGGTCTCGACGACGCCGCAGGCGTTCTGGGGCAGCACCACGATGATGCCCGCGCCGATGGTCGCGCCGAGGGGCTGGAGCGTGGCGTTGGCGTAGGGCGCGTCAACGCGCGCTCCGTCGAACCACGTGCCGCCGTAGCCGCCGAGCAGGACGGCCTGGGGGTTGGCGTCCGCGCCCGCGGCCTCGAGGATGGATCGAAGGGGCGTGCCGAGGGCCACCTCGACGACCGTCGGTCGCTCGACGGCGCCCGACACCGACACGAGGGTGCTGCCGGGGTTCGCGTCGGTGCCCACCGAGCGGAACCACTCGGCGCCGTAGCGACCGATCAGTCCGACGTGCGCGCAGGTCTCGGCGTTGTCAACCAGCACGGGTCCGTGGCCGATGCGCAAGATGTGCGGCCGTAAGGGACGGTACTGGGGGAGCGATTCGTTGTCGTCCAGCCAGTGGACCAACGCCGATTCCTCGCCGGCCACGTAACGCCAGGGTGGCGTGTGCAGTTCGAACTTGGGACCGCGAAGACTGCGGCGCTCTCGTTCGTGGATGGCGCGCTTGAGATGGTTCACGGCGGCGGGGTTGTCGCGCGACACGCACACGGCGATGTTCTTCGCGCCGATGACCGAAGCGAGGTACTCCGCGCCGTCGAGCACCAGGTGGGGATTCGCGCCCAACAGGGTGCGGTCTTTGTGCGACGACGGTTCGCCCTCCATGGCGTTGACGACCATGAACTTGTTGTGGCTTCGCTGATCGCGAATGAGTTTCGCCTTGCGAGCGGTGGGGAACGCGGCGCCGCCGCGGCCGGTGAGCCCGGAGGCCTCGAGTTCGTCGAGCAGACTGCCCGAGCGGGTCGACGTGGCGAACGCTTCCTCGTGCTGGGCGAGTGTGAGCGGTCGTCCCGACGCCTCGTGCAGGACCCGGGGCAGGGTGTTGGGCGCGATCATCGGGATCGTCGTTTCTTCACGGGACTCTGGGGACTACGTGGGAACGGCGCCGACGTCGGACGCGACGGTGTCGGCGAGGGACCTTTGGACGGCGCGGAGGAAGCACCGAGACGTTGTCCGGTGGGGCGCCCCGACCGTGCGGCGTCACTTTGGGGCGCGAGCGGTGAGAGGGCGGTGCGTCCCGCGGCGCGCGTCGGTCGCCCGAGGTAGCGCCACACGGCCGAGGCGAAGACCACGCTCGAGCAGACGACGATGAGGATCAGGCCCCAGCCCTTGCGGCCGTCGGTGCCGGTGAGAAACGCGTGCACGATCGACGTGGCGAAACCGAGCCAGCTGAACCAGTGGATGAAGCGCCACGTCGTGTTGGCGATGCGGACCTTTAAGAGGCTCGAGATCCACACCGCGAGGATCAGGTCGAGCGCCACCGCCCCGAGTCCGACCGCCACGCGCTTGTACTCTGAGGTCATCGGCACGAAGACCGAGATAAAGCCCGTGGGCACGTAGCTGTCGGCGATCGTCGTGACGACGTGAATCGCCAGGAAGACGACGGCGATGATCGAGACGGAACGGTGCAGTTCGTTGATCTCGAAGCGCCCGATGATCGTGCCGCCGATGCGATTGGCCACGAAGGTCCCGAGTGCGACCACGATCGTGAACAGCACCATCGTGACCATGCCGGTCGCTCTGGTGGAATACCACAGGTAGGGCGAGGTGAGGGCAATCATGAGGGGTTCTCTTCTTCTCGGGGCCATCCACCCACGTACTCAACGGTTCCGTCGTGTCGGACGAGTCGGCCGGACCACCCGGCTTGTGAGATGTAATAACCCGCGTCTTCTCCCCACAGTAGAGCCGCGGTGGCGAAGGCATTGGCGATGACACAACTACTGGCGGAAATCGTGGCGACGGCGTAGGTACTTTGGGCGAACGAGCCGGTCCGCGGGTCGACGATGTGATTGACGATTCGTTCACCGACCCGCCACGTGCGCGTCGTCGACGACGACGTCGCGATACCGCCGTCACCGATGCTCACGCGCGGCTCGCGGCCGGTGATGTCGAGCGATTCGGCGACGCCGATGACCCACGGACCCGTGGGTCCGCGTCCGCGCACCGCGACATCGCCACCCAGTTCCACGACGACGCCCCCGAAGGGCGCGACGTCGTTGGCGACCTCGTCGACGACGAGGGCCTTGGCGCTCGCGCCGAGGTCGAGTTGACAGAGTGGTGCGAGGGTCACGGTGTGGTTCTCGCGGTCCAGCGTGATGGCGCCGCGACCGAG
>JADGOK010000204.1 GCA_017882985.1 Acidimicrobiales bacterium | reverse complement strand
ATATGGCGAGCCGAACCCAACCGATTCCTCGTCGAGGAGGTGGCTGACCTGCAGCCCGGTCGGGCGCTCGACGTGGCGTGTGGCGAGGGACGCAACGCGTTGTGGCTGACCTCGCAGGGTTGGCGAACGACCGGTGTCGACTTCTCCCACGAGGGTCTGGCCAAGGCTCGACGAATCGCGTCGGAACGAAAAATCGAGGTGGAGTGGATCGAAGCCGACGTCACCACGTGGTTGCCGGAGCAGTCATCGTACGACCTGGTCTTATTGGCCTACGTGCACATGCCCGCAACACTGCGGACGCGTCTTCATCAACACATGGCCGCGGGCGTGGCGCCCGGAGGAACTTTCCTCGTCATTGCCCACGACCTGACCAATCTGGAGAACGGCTACGGCGGACCCCAGAGCGCCGATGTGCTCTTCACCCCTGATGACGTCGTTCGCGACGTGGCGGACTCGGACATGGATGTCGTCGTGGCCAAGCGTGTCGAACGACCGGTGGACACCGCGGACGGAGAACGAAAGGCGATCGACGTCATCGTGCGACTGCAGCGAAGAAATGAAGGAAAGGACCAGTAATGGCGACGATTCAATTGACTGCGCAGAACTTCGAAGAGATTGCCTCGTCGGCGAAGGTAATGCTCATCGACTTCTGGGCTTCGTGGTGCGGGCCGTGTCGCAGCTTTGCACCGACGTTCGAGAAGGTGTCCGAGCGATTCCCGGACATAGTTTTTGCCAAAGTGGACACCGAGGCTGAGCAGGCGCTCGCGGGCTCGTTCAACATCATGTCGATACCAACGCTGATGGTTGTTCGAGAGCAGTTCGTTCTGTATTCTCAGGCAGGCGCGCTGCCCGAATCTGCCCTCGTCGATCTCATCGAACAGGCTCTTCGCATCGACATGGAGTTGCTCAGACGAGAGACTGAGACGTCGCTCAACGGGACTGACGCGAGTGCCACGCGGGCTTGAAGGTTCAGCGCAGAAGGCACTCCTGCAGAAACGCTGAGAGTTGTTCGCTGTTGCGATGCAGCAAGAGATGGCCTTCAGCGTCTCGGGCGATGTCGAGTGTCGGACAGAACGCCTCAGTCTCACCGCAAAAGAAGTGGGGCGAGCCCCGCACGCCTCGCTGTTGACCACGACGCCACTCGTCAACGACCGCCGCATCGTCGGTAAGGGGTGGAAGATCAAGGTCATGCTGTGACGCCAGGTCACCCAAGACATCGCGATTTGACACGTCCAAACCTTGCTCAAAGAAGGCGTTGCGCAGAGCGAGACTTATCGCCTCGCCAACAGTCACGTCATGTCGATAGGCATCCGACGCGAGCGCGAGCGCGGGAATCATTGTCGTTGGGAAAGTGGCTTCGTCGAATCCTCTGAAGAGGTCTGGCGCAACCTGGGATCGTAGATCTGCCACGTGTCGGGCAGTAGTCCTTGGATCGAGCGGCGCGCCGTTGACCAGTTCCAGGGGCCAGGCGTGTATCACGAGTTTGACCTCGTCTCGACCAAGTCGAGCGCGTTCGTGGATTGCGGCTCGAAGACCGACGTGAGCAAAGGGGCACCAAATATCGGCGTACACCTCTAACCGATCGCACTTCTTCTCAGTGAAGACCATGTCGTGATACTCCCGCCTCTGCGTCAGGCTCTCACACTTTATGTGAGTTGGTCGATCGGGCGGATCTGAGACTATGTCTCACGCAATGTTGTGCGTAACGGGGGTATCGAGCGAGGCGCCAGCGCGACGCTCGTGCAGATGTCCTGAAGCGATACTCGACGTCGTGGCGTGACCAATGAACGATCAGGGAATCGAGGTCGCCAATCGCTTTGAATCGCACTCGCTCACCACAAACCTGAGAGATGGCCGGCGACCAGGTTCGAACCGTCGATTACTGGAAGCGGCGGTGCCGCCGCGCTCTGTTCGCTGCGACCTTCCGCGTGTACCTCATCGAGTTTTGAACGCACTGTCTCACTCAAGAACCGTGACGGCTGCGCCCAGGAGTGATCGTCGCGAACGCGGTGATGATGGTAGCGGAGGGGAACATAGATCGACAGATCGCGTCGCGCTCGCGTAATCGAAACATAGAAAAGTCGACGTTCCTCTTCTACGCCTTCGGGAGTGCCTACCGCCATATCGGAAGGAAAATTGCCGTCGGCGGCGTGGATGACGTGCACCGCGTCAAATTCCAGACCTTTGGCCGAGTGAACCGTTGACAGGACCAGCCAGTCTTCGTCGACCATCGGCGGACCGGCGAGATCACCGGTGGACGCTGGCGGTTCGAGGGTCTGATCGGCCGCTACGTCGCTCAGCTGCGTCGCCTCGGCGCACGCTTGGACCAGTGCCGACAGGTCCTCCAGGCGCGGCGCCGCGTCATCGTAGGAGGCGGTAATGAGCGGCGCGATCGCCCGTCGGATTCGCTCCGCGTGCAAGGCGACCGTTTCCCGGGCCGTCGATCGCATGGATTCGATCAGCGCGATCGATAGCTCCTGACTGTCACTCGGCAACGTCGAAAGCGCGCCCGGCCAACGCTCGTGTATCTGCTCGTGCGAGATCGGCAGGGTCCCGTCGGCGTCGCGCAACGCGTCGATGGCGCGTCGCGCCTTCGAGGGCCCGACCCCGGGCATGAGTTGCAGCAGGCGGAACCAGGCCATCTCGTCGCGCGGATTGTCGGCCAGGCGAAACGCGCAGAGGAGGTCTTTGACGTGCGCCGCTTCGCGGTAGCGCAGTCCGCCGTACTTGACGAAGGGGATCCGTCGCCGGGAGAGTTCTAACTCCAAGTCCGCGCTGTGGTGCGCCGCGCGAAACAGCACCGCCTGCTTCTGCAGTGCGACACCCTGTTCGTAGAGCTCGAGGACGCGGTCGGTGACCACTTCAGATTGATGGCGCTCGTCGGCGCAGTGGACCAAGAGGGGAGGACTGGCGCCGACGACGGGCGTCTCTTCTCGAAGAACGGAACAGAAGCCTTCGGGTGCGTCGGCGGCGATAGCGTTCGCGACGTCGAGTATGGGCGCTGACGATCGGTAATTGGCGTCGAGGGTGATCGTCGTGAGCCCTTCGAAGTAGCGATCCGCGTCGAGCAAGAATCTGGGCGACGCGCCCCGAAAACCGTAGATGGCCTGCGCGTCGTCGCCGACCAAAGTGAGACGATGGTCGACACGGCGCAGTCCGACGAGCACGTCCAACTGAAGCAGATTCACGTCCTGGAACTCGTCGACGAGGATGTGGTCGTAGGCCCCGCCGAGCCGTTCGCCCAAGCCGGCGTCCTGGACCGCGACGCGCCAGTACAGGAGAAGGTCGTCAAAGTCGAGGAGCCCGAGCGAGTGCTTGCGGGCTATGAACGACGAGAAGATCGAGGCAACCTCTTCGGCGCTGTCGGTGCACCAGGGCGTGTCCACGCGC
>JADGOK010000203.1 GCA_017882985.1 Acidimicrobiales bacterium | reverse complement strand
AAGCGACAGCGTCGACCCCGTTGGTCCCTTGGTCGGCGAAAATCCGAAATTCCTACGATCCGTCTTTCAAGGAGACGTCCGCTCCGACGCCGTTGGTGCCACCAACGCCGTGCGGATCGGTCCCCTCGACAACTCCTTGGGCGTCCACCTACTCAGTGGCTAGCTTCCCAATGGGTCATCGAGCGTTGGGCGTATCTGTTCGTCGAGAAACGCTATGACGGCACTCGAAAAGGCGTCGTTCTGATCGCCGGCGATCATGTGCGCCGCGCCACCAACTTCAACGACCTTGACGTCGGGCATTCTGGCGATCATGTCGTCGATACCCTCTTGGGTGACGACGTCGCTCAACTGACCCCGCACGAGCATCGTCGGGACCTTGATGTTGCTCAGGGCGGTGTCCAAGACTCCGGCGTAGCGCTGCGCGACCACTTCGGTGCGGCCCTGACTGAGCACCAACGGATCCCAGTGCCAGTAGTAGCGCCCCTCGCGTTCACGCAGCACCTTCATCAGCCCCGCGGGATTGACAGTGCGCTGTCGCTGTGGCGTGTAGGCGGCGATCGCCGCTGCGGCGTCGTCCAACGAATCGAATCCCGCGATGCCGGACTGCATGAAGTCGCGGATTCGCTCGACCCCCGCGGGATTCGTCTTCGGCGCGATGTCCACGAGGATGAGACCGCACGAAACGGTCCGGTCACTGAGGCCTTCGGCGAGCATCGCCGACATACCCCCGAGCGACGCGCCGACGAGGACCGGTGGGTGACGCAGTTGGTCGACGACGGCGATGCAGTCCGCGTAGTACGCAGTGAAGGAGTAGTCACCATTCGCCGCCCAGTCGCTCTCGCCGTGACCTCGAAGGTCGAGGGTGATCGCGAGCCAGCCCTGCGCGGCGACGGCCTCGGCGGTCCTTGCCCACGCGTGTCGGGTCTGGCCACCTCCGTGAAGAAAGAGGACCGGCCACGCGTCGGGTTCGCCACGAAGATCGGCCGCGAGGTTCAACCCCTCGAATCCTCTGAACGAGGCGCGACGTACTTCCATGGTCTCCATGGTTGCACAGACAGCATGGATGGCCCGATTGGACGAGAATCGCGAAACTCGTTCGAAGTGAAGCTCACCGAAGAATCGAGCGGCTCGCGTCGTCGTCGCGTTGGTTGACGACCCCTTCGCCGGCACGTTGGAATTGGACCTACGCTTTTTCCAGCGAGTGACAGGAGACGTTGTGAGTGGGTACCCGTATGCCGACCGGTTCGAGATCAATCGAACACTTCCCGAAGCCGGACAAGATCAAGAGGCCGTGCTGGCCGAGTTATCGGCCATGTCGACGTCGGAGAATCGCGTCTGGGAGACGGGCCAGTGTTCGGGCACGATGTACTGCGGCGACCACGACCACTACGACTTCTTGAACCAAGCGTTCTCGTATTTCTCCTACGTCAACTCGCTCCAGCGCGACATGTGTCCGAGCGCCACCAAGTTCGAGGCCGAGATCATCGCGATGACCCTCGATCTGTTGAACGCCCGCGCCGTCAAGGACACGACACCCGTGGGTCTCATCACTTCGGGGGGATCGGGATCGATCGCGCACGCCGTGCTCGCCTACCGCGAGGCGAACAGCGCGAAGGTCGGCCGACCCAACATCATCAAGCCCGAAACGGCCCACCCCGCGTTCTCCAAGGCCGGCCACCTCTTCGGCGTCGACATGAAGATCGCGCCCGTCGACCCGGTCACCACGCAGGTCGACCTCGACTGGGTGCGCGCCAACATCGACGCCAACACCGTGGCGTTGATCGGCTCGGCGAGCAACTACGGCTACGGCACCGTGGACCCGATCACCGAGCTCGGGGCCATCGCGCTCGAGCACGAGATCGGTCTGCACGTCGACGGTTGCCTCGGCGGCTTCATCCTGCCCTTCGGACGAGAGCTCGGCTACGACATTCCGGCCTTCGACTTCACGGTGCCCGGCGTCACCACGATCTCGGCCGACACCCACAAGTACGGCTACGCCCTGAAGGGCACCAGCGTGCTCTGCTTCGCCGACCAGGCGCTACGCAACAGCCAGTACTTCTATCTGACCGACTGGTCGGGCGGGAAGTACTGCTCGCCGGGCATGGACGGCTCGCGGTCCGCCGGCCTGTTGGCGGCGACCTGGGCCGCGATGGTGCACCTGGGACGTTCGGGCTATCGCGGCTACGCCGAGAAGATCTTCGCCACGTCGGCCGCAATGCAAGAGGCCGTGCGCAGCCACCCGTCGCTGCGCCTCATGGGTACGCCGAGCTTCCTGTTCTCCTTCACCAGTGACGAGTACGACATCTACCACGTGAACGACTTTCTGCGCACCCGCGGGTGGCGCATGAACGGCCAGCAGTACCCCAACGCGATCCACATGGCCGTGACGCGGCCACAGACCCAGCCGGGCGTCGTCGAGCAGTGGGGCGTGGACCTCACCGACGCTGTCACTTACGCCCTGGGCCACAAGGACGACGCCCCCCAGACGGGCGCCATCTACGGCGGTGTCGCCGGTGGGTCGACCGACGAGATCGATTCGATCGTCAAGGTCTTCATGGCCGACATGATGGACCAACAGTCCTTCATCCCGGCCCCATGACCGACGACGCCGAACTCTGTCTCAGCATTGACCTCGGCACCGGCGGCCCGAAGATCGGACTGGTCACGCTGGACGGCAGCGTCCTCGACTACGAACTGCACCCCGTCGCGACGAGGTTCAGTGCCGACGGCGGCGCCGAACAGGACGCCCACGAGTGGTGGGATCTCGTCAGTGGCGCGACGAAGCGGTTGATGGCCCGTCCGGGCCTGTCGGCGGGGCGCGTGAAGGCCGTCGCGGTCACCGGGCAGTACGCGTCGACGGTTCCGGTCGACGCCGACGGCGTGCCGACGGGCCCGTGCCTCCTCTGGCTCGACACCCGCGGTGGTCCCTACAGTCGCCAGGCCGTCGGCGGACCGATGCAGGGCTACAACGCGCGAAAGGTGATGCAGTTCATCCGCAAAACCGGTGGCGCTCCCTCGACGACGGGTGCCGACCCGATTGGCCAGACGCTCTATCTGATGAACGAGCGGCCCGAGGTGATGGCGGCGACGAGGTGGCTGATGGAGCCCGTTGACTATCTCACGATGCGCTTCACCGGCGTCGCCTCGGCGTCGCACGCCTCGCGCCTTGCGATGTGGGCGACCGACAACCGCGAACTCGACAACTACTCCTACGATCAGGAGCTCCTTGACGTGGTCGGCATCAGCAACGTCCTCTTGCCGCCGCTGCTGCCCATCGGCTCAGTCGTCGCCACGGTCGCAGCCCACGTCGCCGAGGAACTCGGACTCTCGCCGGAGACGCCGGTGATAACCGGTATGCCCGATTTACACGCGGCGGCTATTGGATCGGGG
>JADGOK010000202.1 GCA_017882985.1 Acidimicrobiales bacterium | reverse complement strand
GGGCTTCGACGAACTACTCGGCGAGGTTGACACTTCGGCGACGCCACCCGACGTCGACCTCGCGCCCGACGACGACGCGACGATGTTCTACACCTCGGGAACGACCGGACGACCCAAGGGCGCGGTCGGATCGCACCGTAACGTCATCACGAATCTGATGAGCCTGTTCTTCATTGGCCAGCGCGCCACGAGGCGCTTTGGCGCCGAGGAACCCGGCGACGTGCGCGACGACCCCAGCGGTTTCCTACTGAACATTCCGCTCTTTCACGCTACGGGATGCCTCGCGGTGATGGTGGTGAACACGGCCGCGGGTGGCAAACTCGTCATGACGCACCACTTCGACGCCGGTGACGCATTGGCGCTGATCGCCACGGAGCGACTCACCAACATCGGCGGCGTCCCGACTATCGCGATGCAGATCCTCGACCATCCCAACTTCACGAGCTTTGACACCTCGTCGGTACGAAGCGTCTCCTACGGCGGCGCCCCGGCGCCACCCGAGCTGGTCAAACGCATCTGTGCGGCCTTTCCGCTGGCTCAACCGGGCAACGGCTACGGGCTCACGGAGACGTCGGCCGCCGTAGCGCTCAATACCGGACCCGACTACGTCGCCAAACCCGAGAGTTGTGGCCCGCCGGTGCCCGTCTGCGAAGTCGCCGTCGTCCCCGAGGACTTCGCCGGCGAGGAACCAACTGACGACCTCCCCAAGGGTCCCGACGTCGTGGGCGAACTATGGATCAAGGGGCCCAACGTCGTTCGCGGCTATTGGCACAAACCCGAAGCCACCGCTGCGTCGTTCACCAGGGGCTGGTTGCACACGGGTGACGTGGCGAGGATCGACGAAGAAGGTTTCATCTACATCGTCGACCGCGCCAAGGACATGATCATTCGCGGCGGCGAGAACGTGTACTCGGTCGTCGTGGAGTCGGCAATCTTCGAACACCCCGACGTCGCCGACTGTGCGGTCGTGGGACTGCCCCACCCCACCTTGGGTGAAGAGGTCGCGGCGGTCATCGTGTTGCGTCCCGGCCGCACGATTGAAGCCGAGGAGATCTCGCGTCACGTCGCGCTGCGACTGGCGCGATTCGAGGTGCCGACGAAGATCTTCTTCCGTTCGATTCCCCTGCCGCGCAATCCGCAGGGCAAGGTCCTCAAGCGCGAGTTACGCCAGTCCCTGCTCGAACAACTCGACCAACTGGTCTAGGCGCGAAGCGCGTCGATCGTGGCAAAGGTCTTGTCGTCCAACACCACCGAAGCGGCCGCGCAGTTCTCTTCGACGTGGGCGACCCTCGAGGTGCCCGGGATCGGCATCATGACGGGCGAACGTCGCAGCAACCAGGCGAGCGACAACTGGGCGACCGTGATATCGAGGTCCCTGGCCAACGAGTCCAGTGGTCCCCCGGCGCGCGCCAAGGTCCCCGACGCCACGGGGTACCACGGAATGAAGCCGATCTCGTTCGCCTCGCAGTACTCGAGCACTTCTTCGCTCTGGCGGTTCGTGACGTTGTAGTGATTCTGCACGGTGGCGATCGGAACCACCTGGCGGGCCGCCTCGATCTGCTCTACCGTCACCTCAGAAAGACCGACGGCTCGAACCTTCCCTTCGTCCAGGAGCGCGCGCAACAAGGCGAACTGATCGATCGCGGGAACCTTCGGATCAATCCGGTGCAACTGAAAGAGGTCGAGTGACTCCTGACCAAGTCGCCGAAGCGACATTTCACACTCTTGGCGCAAGTAGTCAGGCTGACCGCACTCGACCCATCGACCCGGTCCAGTCCGCACGAATCCGGCCTTGGTAGCGATCTTCACGTCGCCGTAGGGGTGCAGCGCCTCCGCGATCAATTCTTCTGAGACGTAGGGGCCATACGAGTCCGCGGTGTCGATGAAATCGACCCCGAGCTCCACGGCACGACGCAGTACCGCCAGCGCTTCGTCACGACGTTCGGGGTAGCCCCAAACGCCCGCGCCGGTGATGCGCATGGCCCCGAAGCCGAGTCGTTGGACGGTTTGACCGGCGTAGGTGAAGGTGGGACTGGACATTGTGCTCCTTGTTGTCCTCACCCTATGCGCAGCGCAGCACGAAGCGGCCGCCCGAAGGCGGCCGCTTCGCGAATACGCAATGACTACTTGTTGGGCTGCGGCGTGAGGCGCAGGTAGTCCTTCAGCTTCTTGAAACCCTTCGGGAACTTCGTCGCCGCTTCTTCATCACTCACCGAGTTGGTGATGATGACGTCGCCGCCGTCCTTCCAGTTGACGGGCGTGGCGACCTGGTACTTGGCCGTCAGCTGCAACGAGTCGAGCACACGCAGGATCTCGTCGATGTTGCGACCCGTCGACGCCGGGTAGGTGAGGGTCAACTTGACCTTCTTGTCCGGCCCGATGATGAAGACGCTGCGCACCGTCAAGGTGTCGTTGGCGTTGGGGTGGATCATGTCGTAGAGGTCGGCGACCTTGTGGTTCTCGTCACCGATCAGCGGGAAGTTGAGCGCCGAACCCTGGGTCTCGGCGATGTCACCCTTCCACTTCTCGTGCGAGGCCACGTCGTCGACGGAAAGACCGATGATCTTGGTGTTGCGCTCGTCGAATTCGGCCTTGCGCGCGGCGAAGGCGCCGAGCTCGGTGGTGCACACCGGCGTGAAATCCTTGGGGTGCGAAAAAAGAACGCCCCACCCGTCGCCGAGCCACTCGTGAAAATTGATGGGTCCCTCCGTGGTCTCCGCCGAAAAGTCGGGGGCCACGTCTCCAAGGCGAATCGCCATGTGTGCTCCTTGCGTGTACGTCGCCAGTCCCTTGACCGGCCGCTGCCACTCTAGCGAACGATTCAAAATTGTCGCAATTATCCAGTGGATTTGTAGGATTAACGACCAGCCGGCTCGAAAAGCCTGTGAAACTGGAAGGGTGAGTGACACTGCCACCCCCGTCGTCGCCGCGTTCGATCTTGACGGCACGCTCACCGAAGGCGGCAGCGTCTTTGCGTGGTTGCGTTTCATCGCCGGGCGCTCAACGGCGAATCGTGCCGCGTTCAGACTTGCGTTCCCCCTCGTCGTAGGGGCAATTCGAAGCGGTGAATCGGCCGACAACGCGAAGGAGCGGTTGTTCCACGCCCTGCTCGCGGGCCGCGACGTCGCCGAGGTGACGACGCAGTCGAGCGTCTTCGCGATCGAGCATCTGGAATCGCACCTGCGCGAGCGCGTCGCGGCACGCCTGGCCTGGCATCTCCAACAGGGGCACGGCGTGGTGGTTGTTTCGGCGTCGCCCCAGATCTACGTCGAGGTGATGGCGAATGAACTGAAGGTGCAAGGCGCACTGGGCACGCGTCTCGCGGTCGACGCTCGTGACAAGTTCACGGGCAGCTATCTCGGCAAGAACTGCCGAGGGACCGAAAAGATGC
>JADGOK010000201.1 GCA_017882985.1 Acidimicrobiales bacterium | reverse complement strand
AAAAAATGAAAGAAAACTCGTCTCGTGGTTGAGCCTTGGCAATTGGTACCGTGAAGCCGTCACTTCCTCCGGCGCCGATCCAGGATTCGGCGGCCACGGCCAACTGCGCATCATTGCAACGACTCAAGGTTGCCTGGCGCGGCGTCGAGCCGCTTTCGTTGGTCACGACTATTGCTCCAAGAGATGCAAGTAGTGCGCCCGCCACGAACGCCGCCATCGCGGCAGGTTTTGTCGAAAGCCCCGTCATGAGGAGGAGGTAAGACGACCACTTTCGCAGTCAGTTTTCGTGGAGATGCCGGTAATCGAATGTGCCCCCGAGTGCGTTGGGCAATGAGGAGATGACGAGGCCTCACGCCTAACTCTTACGCCAACTGTCGCTAGAACTGTCGACTCCAAGACATCACGCGTCGCGAATCGGGTGGCGACGCGCGGGGCTACCCTGCGATACTCGACCTGTGGGTAGTTACCTTGAGGTGAACAGAGCGAATTGGGACAGTCGTGTTCCTCATCACCTCAAGGGATACGACCTTGACCATTTTCGCAGCGACCCGACGTTCCTGTCCGATGTAGTGCGCTTTGACCTGCCCAGACTGGGCGACATCACCGGACTCGATGTGGTGCACTTGCAGTGTCACATCGGAACCGACACCGTGTCGCTCGCGCGCCTCGGCGCGCGAAGCGTTACGGGACTCGACTTTTCGCCGGCGGCAGTACAGGCCGCGCGCCTACTGGCCATCGAGTCCGGTGCGAACGTGACGTACGTCGAGAGTGAGGTGTACGGCGCTGTCGACGCGCTGGGGGTCGAGTGCTTCGATCTCGTGTTCACCGGCGTGGGAGCACTCTGTTGGTTGCCCGATGTACGACGTTGGGCCGAGGTTGTCGCACAACTCCTTCGACCCGGAGGTCGACTCTTTCTCCGCGAGGGCCACCCGATGCTCTGGGCGCTGTCGGATCCGCGCCCCGATGGTCTCCTCACCCTGGAGTATCCATACTTCGAGACCGAAGGTGTGCATCTTTCGGAAACTCACACGTACGTGGAACACGAAGAGGCGCTGACCTCGCCCGATTCCGTGTCATTTAACCATGGCCTTGGCGAGATCATCACCGCACTCATGTCGGCGGGACTTCACCTCACCGGCTTGGTCGAACACGACAGCGTCCCGTGGAATGCACTTGGAGATGAGATGGAGGATGTCGGCGGAGGGGAGTACCGCCTCCGTGCAGAACCTCTGCGCCTCGCGGCGTCGTACACGCTGCAGGCCGTCAGGCACTAGCAAGAATCAGAAGATCTACCGAAGAGGCGGGGAACTGAAACGGTCGCAGAAAGCGACGCGCCGGCGGATTCCGAAGGACGAATACGCCCCACCGTTACGCCTCTGGCGTCACTGCGCGAACCGGGTGCACGACGCCATTGAATGGGTACGCGCCATCGTCGAGACGTACGAAAAACCGGGATGATCTCATCTCCAACGACCACCGAAGTGAACCTCGGTAATCCTTGGAGATGCTGGGAATCGAACCCAGGTCCGTCAGCTTCTTAGTGAACATTCTCCGAGCGCAGCTGACAGGAGATTGTCGGGAACGAGACCGCTGTCAGCACTGATGACGTTCCGTAGTTAACTGAATTGTCCCTACGAAACCATTAACGAGTCTCGTCGGTAAGCCCTACTTTATGACGCCCGATATCTAAACCGCAGGGCTGGGTCTAGGCGGACGTTGCTACCTAAGCAGCAAGCGCAAGCTGAGGCTTGGCGTTTATTTTTGTTTCCGGCTCTTTAACGTGGCTCCGGAGACCACGGCTCGCTTCTTTCACCTCGACGACTCACGTCGAAACCAATCATCCCCTCGTCGTGAAACGGCCAACCTGACCGCACCACCAGCGTACCGCCTAGCGCGCGTGAAGTAAACGGCGTCGGGCGGCGCCTGAATCACCCGGAGAATCCGAAGTCGTTCACTGCTTCGTGTGATTGGACTGGGAAGGGAAATGTGGTTCTCGCGCGGACTCGAAATTGAGGTGTCGTCGTCGAGCGCCTCGGACCAAGAGTGACTTCGACTCCAGATCAAAGGCGTGGTGATCGTCCTCCCGGTACGTTGAGACCAGCGGCAGCGGCTTCACGGCACTCCCTTCGCGTTGACAAGAACTACGAAGCAAGTATTGGATACTGGCCCGTGACGGGCGCGCAACAATCACGAGTTCTTCGTGAGGAGACTGAAAATCTTCTCCCGTCAGCCGAACTTCTCGATATGACGAACGGCGCGCGCCATCTCGCGTTCGGCGTCGCGCTTCGCGATCGCTTGACGGTGATCGTGTTGATTTCGCCCTTTGGCCAGAGCGATCTCGACCTTGGCGCGTCCGTCCTTGAAGTACAGCTTGAGCGGAACGATGGTGAGCGGTTGCGTTCGGGTCTTGTCGTGCAGCTGGTCAATCTGGTGGCGGTGGACGAGGAGCTTGCGCCGACGGTCGGGTTCGTGACTGCCGAATCCGACGGCGAACATCCATGGCGGAATATGCATGCCGAACAGCCACAGTTCGCCGTCGTCGACGCGGGCGTAGGCGTCGCCGATCTGGGCCTTGCCCTCGCGAAGTGACTTGACCTCAGACCCGCCCAGCACGATCCCGCACTCGAGGGTCTCGAGGATCTCGTAGTCGTGTCGGGCGCGACGATTGGTGGCGACCACGCGGTCGCCGTTGCCGGTGTCGTCCTTCTTCTTGGCGCGCCGTTCCTGCATCTGTTTGGCCCGAGCCACGTCGTCAAGCGTAGTGACGTGTCGAGGGACAAGGTGACCGGTCGGTAGGGTGGCGGCGTGCTCTCCTTTTCGGCCTCGCTGTACAACGCAATGGTCGCTTCGTGCATCCGTGCGCTCCCCAACGAGGGCTGCGGCCTCCTGCTCGGCAACCTCGACGGCACCGTCGTCGAGGTGGTGGCGAGCCCGAACGTCGCGGACTCGGCCAAGGTTTACGAGATCGACAGCCGCGTACTGCTGCGAACGTTTCGCCGCGCCGAGGACGAAGGACTCGAGGTGCTCGGGGTTTATCACTCCCACACGCACTCAGAGGCCTACCCGAGTCCGACCGACGTCGCCCAGGCGCCCGATCCCGCGTGGCACTACCTCCTCGTGTCGCTTCGCGACGCGGCAACGGTCGTGAGGAGCTTTCGCATCGTTGAGGGAGAAGTGAGCGAAGAAGGCGTGGCGACGTGGGGTCACCTCGATCACCAGCAACGGGGCTTCCCATCGCCCGGCGAAAACGAGTCGAACGTCACGTGAGGTTCTCCAACCGCTAAATTTGACTCAGTTGGTCATGAATTGACCACGACGTCGAAAGAGGAGCCATGTCGGCAGTTGTCCGAATCCCCACGGTCCTACGCCCCGCCATGGGTGGCAACACGACCG
>JADGOK010000200.1 GCA_017882985.1 Acidimicrobiales bacterium | reverse complement strand
GAGCGATAACGCGCCGGGCCTTCGTGAGTTGAACCGGCTCGGAAGCGCGCTTCTGGTCCACGACCTCGCCGGTGTAGACAACGGGACGCGGCGCCACCTTGGTGGTCGGCGCGGTTGCGCCGTCGGTCAGCAGATTGTTGAGGTCGGTGCGGATGATCCGTCCGCCCGGACCCGAGCCGTGCACTTGACTGAGGTCGAGCGCGTGTTCACGGGCGAGCTTTCGCACGAGCGGCGAAGCGAAACGCCGTTCGCCCTCGTTCACGAGTGGCGCCGCGGATCGTGCGATCATCGGCGAGGAGGTGACCACTGGGGGTGAGGGAGGGATCAGGACCGTTGGCGGTGGCGTCGCGGCGCTCGGCGATGGTGTCGGTGGTGGCGGTGGTGGGCTCGAGTCCTTCACCGTCGCTGGCGCGGGCGCGGCGCTTTCTTCGTCGTTGTCGAGCAGGGCGATGGGGGTACCGATCGTGACGGTGGCACCCTCGTCGACCAGAATCTGGCTGAGCGTGCCTGCTTCATACGCTTCGTAATCCATCGTGGCCTTGTCGGTCTCGATCTCGACGAGCACGTCGCCGATCTCCACGCGGTCACCGGGGTGCTTGTGCCAGGTGGCGATGGCGCCCTCTTCCATGGTGTCCGAGAGGCGGGGCATGATGATCTCAATCATGGCCTTGACCAATCTTGTGGTGACGGCGCCCGATGGCGTCGAGCGTTTGGTAGATGGCGTTGCGCACGTCGTCGTTGGACGGAAGGGCTGCGGTCTCGAGCGCCTTGCTGTAGGGCATCGGCACCTCGGCCATCGCGACCCGGCGTACCGGTGCGTCGAGGTAGTCAAATGCCCCGTCAGAAATTGTCGCGGCGATCTCGGCGCCGATACCGTAGGTCAGCCAGTCGTCTTCGAGCACCACCGCCGCGTGGGTCTTCTTCACCGAGTTGATGATCGTCTCGCGGTCGAGCGGGCGCAAGCTGCGAAGGTCGATCACCTCGATGTCGAGGCCGTCGGACTCGGACAGTTCCTGAGCGACGTGGGCGGCGACGTAGGCCATGCGCGAGTAGCCGATGAGCGTGAGGTCGTGTCCCTCGCGCGTCACGGCCGCCTTGCCGATCTCGGCGGGCGTGTCGTCGTCGGGGACCTCGCCCTTGGTGTTGTACAGCGCCAGGTTCTCTAAGAACAGCACCGGGTCGTCGTCGCGTATCGCCGCGAGCAGGAGGGCCTTCGCGTCGGCGGGGGTGCTGGGCGCGACGACTTTCATGCCGGGTACGAAGGCGTAGTACAACTCGATGTTCTGCGAGTGCGTCGCGCCGAGCTGCTGTCCTCCGCCACCCGGCGTGCGGATCACGAGCGGCACCTTCGCCTGACCCCCGAACATTCCGTAGATCTTGGCCGCGTGGTTGACGATCTGGTCGAGCGCGAGCAGCGTGAAGTTGATCGTCATGATCTCGACGACCGGACGAAGTCCGAGCATCGCCGCACCGATCGCGGCGCCCGTGAAGCCTTCCTCGGCGATCGGTGTGTCGCGCACACGTCGCTCACCGAACTCGGCCAAGAGGCCCGCCGTGATCTTGTACGAGCCTTCGAAGACGCCGATCTCCTCGCCGATCAAAAAGACGTTCTCGTCGCGCAACATCTCGGCGCGCAACGTGTCGTGCAGGGCCTGGCGATAGGTCACGACGCTCACGTCGCCACCTCGGGCGTGACGCGCGGAGCGGCCTCGAACAGCGGTTCTCCGGGGAGTCGTCGAGAGTCGTTCGCGACGGGCGTGGCGTAGGTGTAATCGAACAGTGTCGACACGTCGGGCATCGCACTGGCTTCAGCGAACGCGTGGGCCTCGTTGGCGCGCTTGGTCGCTTGCTCGTCGATCTGGGTCAATGCCGCCTCGTCGAGAAGTCCCTCAGCGACCAGTCGGGCGGCGAAGGTGTGAACCGGGTCGCGCTCCTTGACGAGCGCGGTCTCTTCGGCCGTTCGGTACTTCGCCGGGTCAACGACGGAATGTCCACGCAGACGTTCGGTCACGACCTCGAGGAGGAAGGGCTTGCCGCTACGGGCGGTCGCGACCGCACGCGCCGCCGCCTCGGCGACGAGGACCGGGTCGAGCCCGTTGACGCGTTCGGACGCCATCTTGTAGGAGGCGCCACGCTTGTAGAGCTCTGGTTCGGCCGACGCCTTGTCGACGGTCGTGCCCATTCCGAGATGGTTGTTGATGATCACGTAGACGATAGGTAGTTGCCAGAGGGCCGCGATGTTGAGCGACTCGTGAAAGGCACCGATATTCGCGGTGCCGTCGCCCATTGTGCACATGACGATCTCGTCGAGACTGCGGTAGTCGATCGCCAGCGCTGCGCCGGTCGCCAGTGGGAGCTGACCGCCGACAATGCCGTACCCGCCCAGTAGGCGGTGGGTGAGGTCGAACATGTGCATCGAGCCGCCCCACCCCTTGGAGACGCCGTCGACGCGGCCGTACAGCTCGGCCATTACGCGCTTCGGATCGATCCCGCGCAGAATCGCGTAGCCGTGTTCGCGGTAGTTCGTAAAGAGGTAGTCCGTCTCTCGCAGCGCCGTCATTAGTCCTACGACGGCTGCCTCCTCGCCCAGGTTGAGGTGGCAATAGCCGCCGACCAGCGCCTGGGTGTAGCCACGCGCCGCGCGCTCCTCGAAGCGTCGGATCAGCATCATGTCGCGGTAGTACTGGACCTTGCGCTCGCCCTCAACCGCTGCTTCGCCGGGCGCCTTTGGCGCCGCAGGCGGTTTGACGACGTTCGGGGCCGACGTCTTGCGCTTGGTCCGCGCGGTATCGGTCATTGCGGAGTCCCCTTCGCCGTCTCGGTGAAGTCCATTGCTGTCAGTTGGTGGCAAGAAGATGGAGTAACGGGGTTTATCCTAATTGATTCTTGCAATTGACGTCCGCTGAACTTCCTCGTCACATTGGTAAACCAAAGCGCCGGTCCCGTCGAAACAACGCGACGATGACCAATGCGCGACCATTGCCGACATCAGACAATCTCCGCCACGGAGGATCTTGGTTCGGCAGTCCGTGGCTCGATTCACCAAACGGGAGGAACATGAGATTCATTGAGTTCGAGACGGACAATATCGACGCGTTTCAGGCCGAGATCGACAAGTGGGTTGAGGAATCCGCTGAGTGGCGAACCTCAACGCACTTCATTCTGTGCGCCGACCGCGACCGTCCGGGCTCGTACGTCCACATCGTCGAGTTTCCGTCCTACGAGGAAGCGGTGAAGAACTCGAACGACCCGCGTACCGCCGAGTTCGCCAAGCGCATGGCGACCTTGACCGGCGAAGGGCGGACCTTTCGCAACCTCGACCTGCTTCGCGACGGCGGTTTCTAGCGCACACCTCGCTCCTCGTTGACCACGTCAGCGTGCGCCGTCCTTGAATGACCGGTGCTGCGGCTGTTACGCGCCCCAGGTC
>JADGOK010000199.1 GCA_017882985.1 Acidimicrobiales bacterium | reverse complement strand
AATGACGCTGCCAATCACGCCACCGTTGGCGACGACGGGCATGCCAACGAGAACACCGTCGTTGCGCCCCTTGGATATATCGACGGTGGCGGCGAAACTGGACGGTGAGATCGTGGTCACTTGCGACGCAACCATCGTGAGCGATCCGACGAAGGGGACGTGCAACTGCGTGGTTATCTCGTGGAGTTGGCGTTGCAGCGCCCAGCTCTCATTATTCTTCAGCTGCGCCTGGCCGAGTTCGTACCGGAGACGTTGATTCTGGGCGACAACGTCGCTGTAGTTCACCGCGCCGGCGAGGAGATGACCGATCGGTCGAGCGATCACGTTGATCGTCCAGCTGAAGGGCGTGACCACCAGATTGGCGGCACCGCGCAGGCCCGACACGACGCCGCCCGTGACGTACAGCAAACTCACGATCAGTGTCACGCTGACGCCGGCGGTCCAGAGACGCCGCCGCGAACGGTTCGTGGCCACGGATTAACGCGAAGGGCTGGTCTTTAACATGCGCGAGAAGGTATCGAGCTCTTCAAGGCACATGCCACTGCCCAGGGCCACGCAGTTCAGGGGATCATTGGCCACGATGATGGGCATGTTGGTCTCGAATTCGAGTCGGGCCGCGATCCCGTGCAACAACGCACCCCCACCGGTGAGGACAATCCCCTGTTCCATGAGGTCCGAGGACAGTTCTGGCGGCGTACGGTCGAGGGTCACCTTCACCGCGTCGACAATCGCCTGCACCGGCTCTTCGAGCGCGTGGCGGATCTGCTCGGTCGAGATGATGACGGTCTTGGGCAGTCCCGTCACGAGGTCACGACCGCGAATCTCTGCGCGCAGTTCCTGTTCGAGTGGGTACGCCGATCCCAACTGGATCTTGATCTCCTCAGCGGTCCTCTCACCGAGGGCCAGCTGGAACTCCTTCTTCACGAACGCCATAAGTGCTTCGTCGAGTTCGTCGCCACCGACGCGAATCGACTGACTGGTGACGATGCCGCCGAGTGAGATGACCGCGACCTCGGTCGTACCACCGCCGATGTCAACCACCATGTTGCCGCTCGGCTCGTGAATCGGCAGCCCGGCGCCGATGGCGGCGGCCATCGGCTCTTCGATGATGTACGCCTTGCGCGCTCCGGCGAACTCGGCCGCTTCCATGACGGCACGCTGCTCGACGCCCGTGATGCCCGACGGTACGCAGATGACCATTCGCGGCTTGGCGAATCGGCGCTGGTGCACGCGGTGGATGAAGTAGCGCAGCATCTTCTCGCAGATCTCGAAGTCGGCGATGACGCCGTCCTTCAGGGGGCGAATGGCCTGGATGTTGCTCGGCGTTCGACCGATCATCCGCTTCGCCTCGGCACCCACGGCGAGTGGTTTTCCGTCCCTGATGTCAATCGCGACGACTGACGGCTCGTTCAATATGATCCCGCGGCCCCGCACGTACACCAGTGTGTTCGCCGTTCCGAGGTCGACAGCCATATCACGACCCAGCAAAGAAAAACGATTATCAACCATAGAAACCCTTTAACGAGGGGTTCGACGCGCACCCTCTTCTGGCTCCAAGGCTAGGGCAAGTTCACCCTTTACAGCCAACAAATTTCTCTAGGCCTGATTTGGAAAGAAGATTGCAATCTCGCGCTGCGCAGATTCGCCTGAGTCGGAACCGTGGATGAGGTTCTCGGCCATCACACTCGCGAGGTCACCACGAATGGTTCCCGGTGCGGCGTTAACAGGATCGGTCGCACCCATGAGTCCACGAACGATCTTCCACGTGTCCTCGGGGCCTTCCACGATCATCACCAACGAGGGTCCGCGAGTGATGAACGTCGTGAGCCCATCGTAGAAGGGCTTGCCCTCGTGCTCCTTGTAGTGCAGGGCTGCCGTCGACGCGTCAATCGTGCGAAGCTCGGCCGCGACGACGTGCAGTTGCTTGGCTTCGAGACGCGCCACGATCTCACCAACGAGACCGCGTTCGACGCCGTCGGGCTTCACGATAACGAGGGTTCTGTTCACGACGAAGAAATCTAACAGTCCTAGGCGAGGTGGCGTGACGGCACGTGAATGACCTCGCCACGGACCTCGGCGACGACGTAGAGGCTTCCCGCCACCACGATCAGGTCGTCGTCGGTTGATCGTTCACGCGCGTGCGCGAGCGCCGCCGTGGCGCTCGGGTGTTCGAACGCGACACCGCCGTGTCGGCGCACCGCCGCCGCCACCTCCGCGGCCGAAACCGACCGTGGTGAGTTCGCCGCGCAGCAGTGGAACTCGGTGAAGCCCAGCGTGACGAGCGGCGCCACCATGTCATCGACGTCACGTCCACTCAACATGCCGAGCACGCATCGACGCTCACCGTGTACGTGAAACGCACCGTCGAGAGTCGCGACTAACGCCTTGATGCCGGCGGGATTGTGGGCGCCGTCGACGACGATCATTGGACTGCGCGAGATCAACTCCATGCGTCCGGGCATCTTGGCGCTCGCCAACGTCGACGTGACGACTTTTTCACCCAGTGCCCGACCGAGGAACGCCTCCGCCGCGACGATGGCCGTGACGGCGTTGATTCCCTGATGGATCCCGTGGAGTGACACCAGCACGTCGTCGTAACGCTCGAAGGGTGTGCGCACCGTGATGGCTCGACCGCCAAAGGCCAGATCATTGCGCTCGAGTACGAACGAGTCCCCGAGTAGCCAAAGTGTGGCGCCCAGTTCGTCGGCTCGTCGCTGGGCTATATCGACGACGATCGCGTCCGTGGTCGCCACGATCGCCACGCCGTCGGCGCAAAAGATACCCACCTTGTCCGACGCGATCGCGCCAATCGTCGTGCCGAGCACGGCCGTGTGGTCGAGGTCCACGTTGGTGAGCACCGCGACGTCACTGTTGATCACGTTGGTCGAGTCCCAGGTACCGCCCATTCCCACTTCAATCACGCCCACGTCGACGCCCTCGTCTGAAAAGTGCAGCAACGCCGCCACCGTCAGTAGTTCAAAGCGCGTCAACGAGATGCCGCTCACTGATTCGACGTCCGCCAACCGGCTGAGCAGTCCCACGAGCGTCGGATCATCGATCGGCTCGCCGTTGACCGCGATACGTTCGTTGATCGCGTGAAGGTCGGGACTCGTGAAGGTACCCACGCGCAGACCGGTGGCGCTCAGCAGCGCACTGGTAAGAGTGGACGTCGTTCCTTTGCCGTTGGTTCCGGTGACGTGAATCGTCGGATAGTCCTCTTCGGGGTCAGCGAGCAACGCCAGCGTGTCCACGATGGGCTCGAGCGTGGGAACGTCCTGACGATTAGGGGCGACGCGCTCGTAGTCAACGTGTGACTCGAGCCACGTCAGCGCTTCAACGTACGACGTGAATCGCACGGATTAGCTCGCGCGACGGGTGCGCGTCGCCTTTCGCATTTCGTAGGCGGGCGCAATCTTGTCGCGCACCGATTCAACCGTCAC